>CAXUBM010000125.1:0-1017 GCA_964249235.1 uncultured Acetobacteraceae bacterium
GCCCGGCCACGCCAGCCTGGCCGGGCAGCTCGACCTGCGCGACGCGGCCGGCGCGACCGGGCCGGTGCTCAGCGTCGACGGCGCGCTCGACGGCGATCCGCTCGGCCCCATCCTCGCCGGCAGGCTCGACGCGCGCCTCACCCCCTTCCCGCTCGCCGCCGCCGGCACCTGGTGGCCACCGGACCTGGCGCGCGGCGGCCGCCAGTGGGTGGTGCAGAACCTCCCCGCCGGCACCGTCGCCAATGCCACCGTGCGTGCGCGCCTGGCCAGCACGACCGGGATCGCCGGTCTGCGGGTCGCCTCCGTCACCGGCGGCCTCGACGGCACCGGCGTCACGCTGCACTGGCTGCGGCCGATCGCACCGATCACCGACGCGCATGCCCATCTGCAGATCGACAACGAGGACCAGCTCTCCATCGACCTCGCCTCCGGCCGGCAGGGGGCCCTCGATGTCTCCGGCTCGCGCATGGTCATCGGCGGCCTGACCGCCCGCGACCAGCCCGGAACCATCGACGCCCACATCAAGGGACCGCTCGCCTCGATCCTCGCCATTCTCGGCGAGAAGCGGCTGCACCTGCTCTCGCGCCAGCCGATCCCGCTCGTCGACCCGTCGGGCGACCTGGACGGTCGGCTGCACGTGGCCCTGCCGCTCGATGACCGTGTCACCATGGATCAGGTCGCCATCAACGCCGACGTGGCGCTCGCCCACGTCCATCTGGGCCAGATCGCCTTCGGCCACTCGATCGACGACGGCGCCTTCCGGCTCACCGCCGACACCGACGGCCTGACGATGCGCGGCGACGCCCGCTTCGCGCAGCTTCCGACGACGCTCGCGGTCGGGCTCGACTTCCGGGCCGGGCCGCCGAGCGAAGTCACCGAGCGCGTCGAGGCGAGCAGCATCGCCGACGCCGCCGCCCTCCGACGCTTCAGCCCCGCCGCCGCCGGCCTGCTCGGCGGCAGCTTCGCCCTGTCGGCCGACTACAAGCTACGCCGCGACGAGCGCGCGACCGCTACCCT
>CAXUBM010000125.1:1027-4113 GCA_964249235.1 uncultured Acetobacteraceae bacterium
TCCGTCCGCACCCCGTTCGGCTGGGGCAAGGACGCGGGCGCGCCAGGCACCCTGCATGCCGTGGTCACGCTCGTGCGCGACCGCCTCGCCTCCGTCGACGCGCTCGACGCGCACGGCCCGGATCTCATCATCGAGAGCCACGGCATCGAGGGCAGGGGCGGCTTGTCCGGTCTCGCCCTCGACCGGTTGCGCGTCGGCCGGACGCGGGCAGCCGGCCGCCTCGACTTCCCCGGCGGGTCCGGCCAGCCCTTCCGGATGCGCCTGGCCGGCCCCGAGCTCGACCTTGCCGAGCTCTTCGCGCACGGACCGCCCGCCAAGCCGGCCCCCCCGAGCCGGACCTCCACCGGACGGACCGCCGCCGAACCGACGCCCAGCGCCGCTTCAGCCCCGCGCCAGCCCTGGTCCGCCTCGCTCGATTTCACCCGCGTCACCTTGGCGCGGCACGTGGACGCCGGCGGCGTGCGCGCCCGCCTGGCCGGCGATGGCCCGCACCTCGCGCGCGCCGAAGTCTCGGCCACCGGTCCGGTCGCCGCGACCGGCTCGCTCGAACCCGCCCAGGGCGGCCACCGCCGCTTGAGCGTCCGGACCACCGACGCCGGCGGCCTCCTGTCCGCCTTCGACCTCACCGACCGCATTCGCGGCGGCACGCTGCAGGTCGACGCGACGCTGACCAACGGCGGCCCCGCCAACGGGATCGACGGCACCGTCCGGCTCGACCGGTTCACCTTGCTGCGCGTGCCGGCGGTGGTGCGCCTGCTGCGCGACCTGACCGTCTACGGCTTCCTCGACCGGGCGCCCTCGCCGGACATCTCGGTCACCCGCGTCGTCAGCCCGTTCGATTGGCGCGCCGGCCTGCTCACCGTCCGCGAAGCCCGCGCCTGGCAGCCCGCCCTCGGCCTGACCGCAAAGGGCACCCTAGACACCGCCGGCAACGTGCTCGACGTCACCGGCACCATCGTGCCCGTCTACGCCCTGAACACGCTGCCCGGACGCATCCCGCTCATCGGACGCCTGTTCAGTCCCGAGCGCGGCGGCGGACTGTTCGCGGCCACCTACTCGCTGCGCGGCGCCGCGGGCTCGCCGACGGTCAAGATCAACCCGCTCGCGGCGCTGCTGCCGGGTGTGCTACGCGAACTGACGAGCCCATGACGAAGGGAAGGCAGGGCAGGGGGCTTTGCCCCTTGAACCCCACCAAAGGCTAGGCCTTTGCACGCCTTGACTTAAATGTCGGGGTCTGGGGCCTCGGCGCCAGCGGGTCAGGGCAGGGTCCCTGCCGTCAAGAACAGGGAAGAGCGGAACCTGCCATGCTCAACATCATCCGCTCGGCGCGGATCCTCGAAGGACTTCCATACCCGCTCGGCGCCACCTGGGACGGGCTCGGGGTCAACTTCGCCCTCTTCTCCGCCCACGCCACCAAGGTCGAGCTTTGCCTGTTCGACTATGACGGCGGCCAGCAGATCGACTGTCTCGAACTGCCCGAATTCACCGACGAGGTCTGGCACGGCTACCTGCCCGACGCCCGCCCCGGCACCGTCTACGCCTACCGCGTGCACGGACCCTTCGATCCGCACAACGGCCACCGCTTCAACCCCCGCAAGCTCCTGCTCGACCCCTACGCCAAGGCCCATGTCGGCGCGCTGCATTGGGACAGCGCGCTTTACGGCTACCGCATGGGGGCCGCCGACGCCGACCTGACGCAGGACACGCGCGATTCCGCCCGCTTCATGCCCAAATGCCGCGTCGTCGACCCTTCCTTCACCTGGGGACGCGACCAGCGGCCGCGCGTGCCATGGGAACGCACGGTCCTCTACGAGCTGCACGCCAAGGGCTTCACCAAGCGCCACCCGCTGGTCCCCGAGGCGCTGCGCGGCACCTTCGGCGGCCTCGCCGTCAAGGAGACCGTCGACTACATCCGCGCGCTCGGCGTCACCGCCGTCGAACTTCTCCCGGTCCACACCTTCATCGACGACAACCACCTGCACGGCAAGAACCTGACCAACTACTGGGGCTACAACACGATCGGCTTCTTCGCCCCCCACCCCGGCTACGCGTCGGGCACCACCGGCGCGCATTCCGAGTTCAAGGCGATGGTCGCCCACCTGCACGACGCCGGCATCGAGGTGATCCTCGACGTGGTCTACAACCACACCGCCGAAGGCAACGAGCTCGGTCCGACGCTCTCCTTCCGCGGCATCGACAACGCCTCCTACTACCGGCTGCTGCCCAACGACCGCCGCTACTACATCAACGACACCGGCACCGGGAACACGCTCAACATGAGCCACCCGCGCGTGCTGCAGATGGTCACCGACAGCTTGCGCTACTGGGCGACCGAGATGCATGTCGACGGCTTCCGTTTCGACCTCGCCACCATCCTCGGCCGCGAGGAATACGGCTTCGACGAGGGCAACGGCTTCCTCGACAGCTGCCGCCAGGACCCGATCCTCACCGACCTCAAGCTGATCGCCGAGCCCTGGGACTGCGGCCCCGGCGGCTATCAGGTCGGCGGCTTCCCGCCCGGCTGGGCGGAGTGGAACGATCGGTTCCGAGACAGCACGCGCTCGTTCTGGAAGGGCGACACCTTGCCCGCCGACCTCGCCCAGCGGCTGTGCGCGTCCGCCGACAAGTTCAACCGCCGCGGCCGCCGCCCCTGGGCGTCGATCAACTTCGTCACCGCCCACGACGGCTTCACGCTCAACGATCTCGTCACCTACAACGAGAAACACAACGAAGCCAACGGCGAGAACAACCGTGACGGCCACGGCAACAATCTCTCCTGGAACTGCGGCGCCGAAGGTCCCACCGACGATCCGTCGGTCATCCGCCTGCGCGAACGCCAGATGCGCAACCTGCTGGCCACCCTCTTCCTCGCCCAAGGCACCCCGATGCTGCTCGCCGGCGACGAGTTCGCCCACAGCCAGGGCGGCAACAACAACGCCTACTGCCAGGACAACGACATCTCCTGGCTCGACTGGGACCTCGGCGGCTACGCGGAGCTCCAACGCGAGTTCGTCTGCAAGCTGATCCGCCTGCGCCGCGAGCACCCGGTCCTCACGCGCCGCCGTTTCCTCACCGGCGCCTACAAC
>CAXUBM010000125.1:4123-6182 GCA_964249235.1 uncultured Acetobacteraceae bacterium
GCGATCCGGACGGCGAAACCGGCGTCCGCGACGTCACCTGGCTCAACGCCGACGCCACCGAGATGACCGACGGCGACTGGACCGACGGCAACGCCCGCTGCTTCGCCATGCTCATGGACGGCCGCGCCCAGGCCACCGGCGTCCGCCGCGCCGGCAACGACGCGACGCTGCTGATGGTGCTGAACGGGCATCACGACCTGGTCCGCGTCACCCTTCCCCCCTGCACCGGCGGCACCCAGTGGTGCTTCATCCTCGACACCAACATCCCCGCGATCGGCGAAGGCGCGCTGCATCCGGTCGGCTCGAGCTACGCCGCCGTGGGCCGTTCGGTGCTGCTGTTCAAGCTTGTGGCGTAGAATTTGAGGCCAGGGCTCTGCCCTGGACCCGCTGGGGCCAGCGGCCCCAGACCCGCGCCTGGTCGACATTTCGCCCGCGGGTCTGCCGACCTTACGCCGCTTCGAGCGCCTGCCGCAGATCGGCCAGGATGTCGTCGATGTGCTCGATCCCGATCGACAAGCGGATATACCCGGGCGTCACCCCCGCCGAAGTCTGCTCGATCTCGGTCAGCTGCCCGTGCGTCGTGGTCGCCGGATGGATCGCCAGGCTTCTGGCGTCGCCGATGTTGGCCACGTGGTAGAACATGCGCAGGTTCTCGATGAATCGCCGTCCCGCCTCCGCATCCCCCTTGAGCTCGAACCCAACCAGCGCGCCATAGCCGCCGCGCAGCACCGCGTCCGCCCGCCGCCTGACCTCGCCCTCCTGACACGACGGATGGATCGTGCGCGCCACCTTCGGGTGCGCGAGCAGGAAGCGCGCCACCGCCTCCGCATTGGCGCTGTGCTGGCGCATGCGCAGCGGCAGCGTCTCCAGCCCCTGGACGAGCTGGAAGATCGACATCGGCGACGCCGCCGCCCCGAGATCGCGCATCAGCACGACGCGCGCCCGCAGCGCGTAGGCGATCGGCCCCAGCGGCTTGGCCGCCTCGATCCAGTTCACCCCGTGATAGGCGTTGTCGGGCTGGCTCAGCAGCGGAAACCGGTCCGCGTGCGCCGCCCACGGAAAATTGCCGCCATCGACGATCACCCCGCCGATCGTGGTGCCGTGCCCGCCGATGAACTTGGTCGTCGAATACATCACCACCGCCGCCCCATGGTCGAACGGCCGCGCCAGCAGCGGTGCGGCGGTGTTGTCCATGATCAGCGGAATGCCCAGCCGCCGCCCGATCGCCGCCACCTCCCGGATCGGAAACACCTCGAGTTTCGGATTGGGCAGGGTCTCGGCGTAGAAGGCGCGCGTGCGCTCGTCGGCCGCCCGCGCGAACGCCTCCGGCTCGTTCGGGTCGACGAAGCGGATCTCGATGCCGAGCCGCCCCATCGTGTTGGCGAACAGCGCCCAGGTGCCGCCATACAGGTTCGTCGAGCTGACGACGTTGTCGCCCGCCTGCGCCAGCGTCAGCAGCGACATCGCCGAGGCCGCCTGGCCCGACGCCACCGCCAGCGCCGCGGCACCTCCCTCCAGCGCCGCGATCCTGGTCTCGAAGGCGTCCTGCGTCGGATTGCCGATCCGCGTGTAGATATTGCCCGGCTCCTCCAGCGCGAACAGGCGCGCCGCGTGCGCGGTGTCGTGGAACTGGAACGACGTCGTCTGATAGATCGGCACCGCCACCGCGCCCGTCGCGGGGTCGGCGCGCCAGCTCCCGCCATGCAGCGCCAGCGTCTCCGGCCTCCAGCTTCCCCGTCTGTCCGGCATGGCGTCGTCCATGGGATCCTCTCCTCTTCGGCCCCTCATCTTGTGCCTTCCAGGGCCGGATAGGGAAGCAGCCGGCCGAGCAGGAGCGCCGGGACCAGCTGCAGGCAGGCGAGTGCGCCCAGCGCCGGTCCGAGGCCGGCGAGCGACGCCGCGCGGACGAGGCCCACCGGCCCGGCCGCCGCGCCGGCGAAGAACGCGACCAGCAGGAGGCCGTAGGCACGCGACACCGCCCCCGTTCCCGCATACCGCCCCGCGGCGTAGGGGATCAGATCGGTCTCGCCGCCGCCCGCCAGCCCGAGCAGGCAGCCCG
>CAXUBM010000126.1:0-6148 GCA_964249235.1 uncultured Acetobacteraceae bacterium
GTGAGGCGGGAAGGGCGGGGCCGGCAGGTCCAGGAGGCTCGCCTCCTGGCGGGGTGAAGGGGCAGAGCCCCATGGGCGCGAACTCAAGGCTGGAAGCGACGCGGACGCGTGCGGATCCGGGGGAGTGGAGGCAGGCACCATCGCTCCCCACACCCGGTCTCGCCTCTCAGTGGACCGACCTGACCGCGTCTGTCTCCCGGCTTGGATCTCCGCGGGTCCGTGCGCTCGCCACCTTCACCCTGCGCTTCTTCCGCACGTGGCTGGAGACTATTGGAAATCTGGAGTCTGCTGGCGTGCCCGGCCCATAGCGATTCTGCCGGATAGGTCGTCTGCCCGGTCGTGAAGGTCATCGGTCGCGTTCAGAGGATAGGATCGATCGAGTCGAAACGAATGGGGCGAGTAACGGGCAAGGTTGGAGGCGGCATGTCGATGGGCGCTAAGCCGAAGCACAAAGGAAAGCCCGCTCAGCAGTTTGCAGCACTGCCGATGAAGGAGGAGGGCGACGAAACGCTCGTCCTGCTGGTGACGAGCCGGGAAACAGGTCGCTGGATCCTGCCGAAGGGTTGGGCCGAGAAGCGGCTGAGTGGCGGGAAGCTGGCAGCCAAGGAGGCCTTCGAGGAGGCGGGCATCGAGGGACAGGTGACCGGCGAGGCGATCGGCTCCTACACCTATCTGAAGCGGCTTGCAGGGCGAAAGACCATCGAATGCGTCGTCGATGTCTACCCGATGCGCGTGACGCGATTGCTGGATAGGTGGCCCGAGGCCAAGCAGCGTCGCCGCGAGTGGTTCACGCTTTCCCAGGCAGCCATGCAGGTCGAGGAAGGGGAGCTGGTGACGATGCTGCTCCATCTCGCGGCTCCATCTCGCGATCCCCCGGAAAGCGCGGCGGGCGGGAACGGGCCGGAGTCCGGCCGGGCCAAGCTGGCCGGACGCGCATAGCTGGGCATGTTCATCCGACTGTTTCGCGCCTTCATGCCGCGCGACGAGCGTTTCATCGAGCGGTTCACCGAGCATTCGCAGCTGATCGTGCCGGCCGCGGTCGCATTCCGGGCTTTGATGTCCGGTGACGGCCGGGCCGAGGCGCATGCCGCCGAGATCAGCCGCCTCGAGGACGAGGCCGACCGGATCACGCGAGAGACGGTTCTGGCGATCCACCGCACCTTCATCACCCCGTTCGATCGCTCGCAGGTCCTGGACCTGATCACGGCCCTCGATGACACGATCGACCTGATGAACGACACCGGGCGCCGGGTCATCCGGTATGGTGTCGGCTTCACACCTGAAATGCAGGGCATGGCGGACTGCGCGGTACGGGCCACGACCGAGCTGCGCGATGCCATGCCGCTGCTCGGCTCCATCGATCGCAGCGCGGAGCAATTGAGCTCCATGTCGATCGCGGTACGGCGCATCGAGGGCGAAGCGGACGATCTGCTCGATCAGGGCCTGAAGGCGCTGTTCGCAGGCAGCCAGTCACCCGGCTACAAGCTGACGGTCGAGAGAGTCTATGACCTGGTCGAGGCCGTCGTCGATCGCTGCGAAGACGTGGTGGACGTGATCGACGGCATTGTCGTCGAGCAGGTCTGAGCCAACGTGGCCAGCACGCAGGCGAGCACCGGCGTGCTCGTTTTCATCATCGGCGTCGCGCTGCTGTTCGACTTCCTCAACGGGCTGCATGACAGCGCGAACTCCATCGCGACCGTGGTCTCTACCCGCGTGCTGAGGCCGCTCACCGCCGTCCTCTGGGCGGCGTTCTTCAACTTCATCGCCTTCACGGTCTTCGGCCTGCACGTCGCGGCGACAATGGGCAGCGGCGTGGTTGATTCAGCGATCGTCGATCCGGTGGTCATTTTCGCTGCCCTGTCCGGTGCCATCACCTGGAACGTGCTGACCTGGTGGCTGGGCCTGCCGTCCAGCAGCAGTCATGCCCTGGTCGGTGGCTTGGTCGGATCGGCGATGGCCAAGGCCGGTCCGGCCGCGGTGATCTGGGGCGGCCTGGGGACGATCGGCGCCGCGATCGTGCTGTCGCCGTTGATCGGGCTGCTGCTGGCCATGCTGCTGGTGCTGGCGGTCTCCTGGCTCGCCCTTCGCTCAACCCCGTTCGCGGCGGATCGGCGCTTCCGCGTGCTCCAGTTCGTGTCCTCGTCGCTGCTGAGCCTCGCGCATGGCGGCAATGATGCGCAGAAGACCATGGGGATCATCACCGTGCTGCTCTACTCGCAGCGGCTGCTTCAGGGCAGCTTTCACGTCCCGCTCTGGGTCGTGCTGAGCTGTCAGACGGCCATGGCGGTCGGGACACTCACGGGAGGTTGGCGCATCGTGCGGACCGTCGGCACCCGGATCACCCACCTGACCCCGATGCAGGGTTTTTGCGCAGAGACGGGTGGTGCCGCGGCCCTGTTCGGGGCGACCTGGCTGGGCATCCCGGTCTCGACGACGCACACCATCACCGGCTCCATCGTCGGCGTGGGGGCCGCGCGCCGGCCGTCCGCGGTGCGGTGGGGGATCGCCCGCGGCATCGTCGTCGCCTGGGGCATCACCCTGCCGGCATCTGCCGCCGTCGCCGCCTGCTGCTACTGGACGGTGCGAACGATCGTGCGCTGGATGTGACCGACACGCACCGGGAGGGACAGTTCGGCCGAGCGGGGGAGGGAAGAAATGCTGGCGATGTTCGGGACGCCTGGCCAGGGCTGGCTTCAGCTCGAGGAGCTGACCTTGGCTTTCGTGCTCTCAGCCTTGGTCGGGCTGGAGCGCGAATTCCGCCAGAAGAGCGCCGGATTGCGCACCTACACGCTGGTCGGGGTCTCGGCCGCGCTGTTCATGCTGATCTCGAAATACGGGTTCATGGACGTGCTGGCGGCCAATCGCATCGTGCTCGATCCGTCCCGGGTCGCCGCCCAGATCGTCTCCGGCATCGGCTTCATCGGCGGCGGCGTCATCTTCATGCGGCGCGACGTCGTCCGTGGCCTGACGACGGCCGCCTCCGTCTGGCTCACGGCTGCGCTTGGCATGGCATGCGGCGCGGGGCTCCCCCTGCTCGCCCTGGCAACGGCGGTCGGCCACTTCGTCATCATGTTCATCTTCCCCAAACTGACCGACCGCATCCCACGGCAGCGCCGCACGGCAACCAGACTCCGGATTGCCTACCGGGAGCGGCGAGGCTTGCTGCAGGCCATCCTCGTCGCGTGCACCCAGCTCAGGTTTGTCATCGACCAGGTTGAGGTGGACCACGCGGGGGGCGCTCCCGGGCAGGAAAACAGGGAGGAGGCGCAGGACAGGGCCGATCGGGAGGGCACCGACGAGACAGAGCACCCCGACGAGATCGCAGTCTTGCGGGTCGTGGTGAAGGGCAAACGGCCCGTCTCGCAGCTGATCTTCTCCCTGGGTGACCTCCAGGGCGTCCTCAGCGTGAGGACGGCCGACGATGAGCTCGAGTTCGAGTGAGTTCTTTTGATCAGGCCTTCAGTGTGTGACGGTTGCGGCAACGCTCCAAGTTCGCGCCTCAATGGGGCGGAGCCCCTTCCCTCTCATGCCGCGGCGGGTTCCTCGGCGAGGCGGGTGAGGTTTTGGGCGACGTCGCGGGCGATGCGGATGCGCTGGCTGGTGGTCATTTCGCGGACCAATGCCAGCTTGTGGTCGGGACGGAGGCGCATCTCGCCGAGGTCCTTCTGGGGGTCCTTGGGGCGCTTCTGGGCCATCCAGGCGACCAGGCCGGCGGGGTTGCGGAACTTGTTCTTTCGGAACTGGAGAACCATGCCTTTGGGACCGGCCTCGAGTTTCTCGACGCCGGCGATTTTGCACAGGCGCTTGAGGGTGACCACGTCGAGGAGGTTCTGCACCTCGTCGGGAAGAGGGCCGAAGCGGTCGACGAGTTCGGCGGCAATGGCGCCGGTCTCCTCGTCGTTGGTGAGCGCGCCGATGCGGCGGTAGAGGCCGAGGCGGACGGGAAGGTCGCGGACATAGTCCTCGGGGATGAGGACGGGCAGGCCGAGCGAGATCTGGGGGGTCCAGTCGGTGTCGTCGGTCTTCTTGCGGCCCTTGCTGGCACGGAGTTCGGCCACCGCGTCCTCGAGCATCTGCTGGTAGAGCTCGATGCCGACCTCGCGGATGTGGCCGGACTGCTCGTCGCCCAGCAGGTTGCCGGCGCCGCGAAGGTCGAGGTCGTGGCTGGCCAGCGTGAAGCCGGCGCCGAGATTGTCGAGGGTCTGCATGACTTCGAGGCGCTTCTCGGCGGCGGCGGAGAGGCGGTGGTTCTGGGGCCAGGTGAGGTAGGCGTAGCCGCGCTGCTTGCCGCGGCCGACGCGGCCGCGGAGCTGGTAGAGCTGGCCGAGGCCGAACATGTCGGCGCGGTGGATGATGAGCGTGTTGACGGCGGGCATGTCGAGGCCGGATTCGACGATGTTGGTTGACAGCAGGATGTCGTACTGGCCTTCGCCGAACTCGGTCATGACGCGTTCGAGCTCGGTGGGCGAGAGGCGGCCGTGGGCGACGGCGAAGCGGGCTTCGGGGACGATCTCGCGCAGGCGTTCGCCCATGCGCTCGAGGTCCTCGAGGCGGGGAACGACGCAGAAGACCTGGCCGCCGCGGAAGCGTTCGCGCTGGACCGCCTCGCGGATGACGACGCCGTCGTAGGGCATGATGAAGGTGCGCACCGCCAGACGATCGACGGGCGGGGTGGCGATGAGGCTCATTTCGCGCACGCCGGTGAGTGCCAGCTGGAGGGTGCGGGGGATGGGGGTGGCGCTGAGCGTGAGGACATGGACGTCCTCGCGCAGCGACTTGAGCTTTTCCTTGTGGGCGACGCCGAAATGCTGCTCCTCGTCGACGATCAGCAGGCCGAGATCGTTGAACTCGATGCCCTTGGCGAGCAGGGCGTGGGTGCCGATGACGATGTTGACCGAGCCGTCGGCGAGGCCGCGCTTGACGGCGGCGGCGTCTTTGGCGCCGACCATGCGGGAGAGCTGCTCGACGCGGACGTCGAGGCCGTCGAAGCGGCTGCCGAAGGTGCGGTGGTGCTGTCGGGCGAGGAGCGTGGTGGGGACGACCACGGCGACCTGGACGCCCGACATCGCCGCGACGAAGGCGGCGCGCAGCGCGACCTCGGTCTTGCCGAAGCCGACGTCGCCGCAGACCAGGCGGTCCATGGGGCGGCCGGAGGCGAGATCCTCGAGGACGTCGGCGATGGCGCGGAGCTGGTCGTCGGTTTCGGCGAAGGTGAAGCGGGCGCAGAACTCGTCCCAGGTGCCTTCGGCGGGGGCCAGCGAGGGCGCCTCGCGGACGCGGCGGGCGGCGGCGGTCTTGATCAGCTCGCCCGCCATGTCGCGGATGCGCTGCTTCATCCGCGCCTTGCGGTTCTGCCAGGCGGTGCCGCCGAGCCTGTCGAGGGCGTTGTGCTGGTCGGCGCCGAAGCGCGACAGGAGCTCGATGTTCTCGACCGGGAGGTAGAGCTTCTCGTTGCCGTCGTAGATCAGGCGGAGGCAATCGTGGGGGGCGGTGCCGACGGCAAGCGTCTCGAGACCGTCGTAGCGGCCGATGCCGTAATCCTGGTGGACGACGAGGTCGCCCTCGGCGATCTCGGTGGCTTCGGCGATGAACTCGTCGGCGCGGCGGCGGCGGCGCGGCGGGCGGGAGATGCGCTCGCCGAGGAGGTCGGTTTCGGAGACCAGCGCGAAGTCCTCGACGACGAGGCCGCGTTCGATGCCCAGCGTGACGAGGCCGATGCCGCGCTTGGGGTCGAGTCCGCAGGCGTCGTGCCAGGTCTCGAACTGTTCGGCGTGGATGTCGTGCTCGCGCAGGAGGGCGGCGAGGCGTTCGCGCGAGCCCCGGGACCAGGCGGTCACGACGGTGCGGCGCGGGTGCCGCGCGGCGGCCCAGTCGCGGGCCTGGGCGGCGAGCAGGTCGAAGACGTTGCGGCCGGTCTCGGCGCCGCGATGGGCCTGGGTCGCGAAGACGATGCCGGGACGGGCGCCGGCGTCGATGCCGGCGGTGCCCTCGGGCTGGGAGTATGGGCTGACGAGGGTGACTTCGAAGCGGGAGAGGATGTCGTCGACGGCGTCGCGGTCGAGATAGAGCATCCCGGGCGGCAGGGGGCGGTAGGGGAGCTCGCCTTCGCGGACGGGGAGTTTGCGGGCCTCGTAATGGTCGGCGATCA
>CAXUBM010000127.1:0-6143 GCA_964249235.1 uncultured Acetobacteraceae bacterium
GTGTTCGGGGGCGGGCAGGTCGAGTTCGTCGTCGTCGTCGCGGCGTTCGGCCTCGCTCGCCGGCGGAATATCCTCGGCCAGCGCACCGCCGCCCTCGCGCAGGAGTCGCTGCACGCCCTTGATGGTGTAGCCCTGGATGTAGAGCAGATGAGAAATCGAACGCAGCAGCGCGATGTCGTCGGGACGGTAGTAGCGGCGGCCGCCGCCGCGCTTGAGCGGCTTGACCTGTGGAAAGCGTGTCTCCCAGAAGCGAAGCACATGCTGCGGGATGTGAAGTTCGTCCGCTACCTCGCTGATCGTGCGAAAGGCGGACGGCGACTTGCGGACGCGTCCATGCGCCGGCGCGCCACCAGCGGCGTCGAGGTCGCCGGGGTCGCTCAATCGAGGTCTCCGAGGTCGTCCGTGGCCGGCAGCTTCTCGCCGTTGACCAGGGCGCGCATCACTTGGCTCGGGCGGAAGACCAGGACGGAGCGCGGCAGGATCAGCACCTCGACGCCTGTCTTCGGATTGCGGCCGACGCGCCTGCCCTTCTGGCGGATCGAGAACGTTCCGAAGCCGCTGATCTTGACCGCTTCGCCGGCTTCGAGCACGGCTGCGAGACGTTCGAGAACCGTCTCGAGGAGATCCGCCGACTCGTTTCGCGACAGGCCCACCTGCAGATAGATCTGCTCGGCCAAGTGGGCACGTGTCACCGTGTTCATGTCGAAATCGTGGCAGGCGGTATCGGGCGCGTCAACGAATCGAAGCCGCATCCGGACGTTATGAGCGTGACCTGTGGCGCTACATACGCACCAGGGCGGACCCCCAGGTCAGTCCGCCGCCGAGCGCTTCGAGAACGACGAGGTCGCCGCGGCGGATGCGGCCGTCGCGCACGGCCTCGTCGAGCGCGAGTGGGATCGAGGCGGCGGAGGTGTTGGCGTGACGCTCGACGGTGACGATGACGCGCTCGGGCGGGAGCCGGAGCTTTCGGCCCATGGCGTCGATGATGCGGCGGTTGGCCTGGTGCGGCACGAGCCAGTCGACGGCGGCATGGTCGAGGTTGTTGGCGGCCAGCGCCTCGTCGACCACCTCGGCGAGCTTGACGACGGCGTGGCGGAACACTTCGCGGCCCTGCATGATCAGATGGCCTGGAAGGCCGGCGCGGCCGACGGCACCGTCGACATAAAGGATGCCGGCCAGGTTGCCGTCCGAGTGCAGGTGCGTGGACAGAACCCCGTCGCCCTCGGCGGCGCCGGCGCGCAACACGACCGCGCCGGCGCCGTCGCCGAAGAGCACGCAGGTGGTGCGGTCCTGCCAGTTGAGGATGCGCGAATAGACCTCGCTGCCGATGACCAGCGCGTTACGCGCCTGGCCGGTGCGGATGAAGCTGTCGGCGACGCTCAGCGCGTAGATGAAGCCCGAGCAGGCGGCGGACACGTCGAAGGCGAAGCCGCCGGTGACGCCCAGGGCGGCCTGGACGGAGACCGCGCTGGCGGGGAACGCCTGGTCGGGAGTGGCGGTGGCGAGGATGATCAGATCGACGTCCGAGGCGGTCAGGCCGGCGCTGTCGAGGGCGGCGCGGGCCGCGCGGGCGCCCATCAAGACGGTGGTCTCCTCGGGCGAGGCAAGATGACGCTGGCCGATGCCGGTGCGCTCGCGAATCCACTCGTCGGAGGTGTCGACGATGCGCGCGAGGTCATCGTTGGTGACGATCCGCTCAGGAAGATAGGAGCCGACGCCGACGATGCGCGAGCGGGTCAAAGTCGCCATCTCGGAGCCGCCATTCAGGTCGCGGCCGCGAGGCGCGGCCCCTCTTCGGTGCGGTCGGGGGGCGCGGCGCCGTCGCGGTCGGCGATGCGGCCGAGACCGTCTCGGATGCGTTCGTTGAAGCCGTAGGTGACCATGTCCATGGCGACGTCGACCGCGTGGGCGAAACCTTCCGCGTCGGTTCCGCCGTGCGACTTGACGACGACGCCGTTCAATCCGAGCAGGACGGCACCGTTGTAGCGGCGGGGGTCGAGCCACTCGCGCAGCCGCTCGAGACCGGGGCGAGCGAGGACGTAGCCGAGGCGCGAGGTGACGCTGGCCGAGAAGACCTGGCGCAAGAGGTCGCTGACCATGCGCATGGCACCCTCCCCGGTCTTGAGCGCGACGTTGCCGGTGAAGCCGTCGGTCACGACGACGTCGGTGCGGCCTGCGGTGATGTCATGCCCTTCGACGAAGCCCTGGAATTGCGCGCCGATATGGCTGGAGCGGAGGATTTCGGCGGCGCGGCGTAGGCGCTCGTCACCCTTGCCCTCCTCGGAGCCGACGTTGAGCAGGCCGATGGTGGGTTCGGTCAGGCCGAGAACGGCGCGGGCGAAGGCATCGCCCATGATCGCGAACTCGACCAGGTTGCGGGTGTCGCAGGCGAGGTTGGCACCGAGGTCGAGCATGACGACGTCGCCGCGGGCCGAGGGCGACAGCGCCGCCATGGCCGGCCTGTCGATGCCGGCCATGGTCTTGATGACGATCTTGGCGAGTGCGAGCATGGCGCCGGTGTTGCCGGCCGAAACGACGCCCTTGGCCCCGCCGGCGGCGACCACGTCCAGTGCGACCCGCAGCGAGCTGTCCCGCAGGCGCAGAGCGGCCGTCGGCTTGAGATCGCTGGCAACGACCTCGGAGGCGTGGCGGATCGTGCAGACGAGCTTGGCACGGCGGGTGGCGGCCAGCAGCGGTTCGAGCGTGGTCTCGTCGCCGACGAGCAGGAAGCTGGCACTGGGATGGCGCGCGGCCGCCACCTCGAGACCGTTGACGATCATGTCCGGCGCGTCGTCGCCGCCCATGCCGTCGATGGCGAGGGTGTAGGAGTCGATCACGACGCGGTGCCCGAGAGCGGACGTGCGGGCGCGGGTCGCGTCAGACCCTGATGGCACCCTTCAGCGCCTTGCCGGCACCGACGACCTCGCGGCCGTCGTAGTGCCCGCATTCCGGGCAGACGTGGTGCGGACGCTTGAGCGCGCCGCAATTGCCGCACTCGCGGAACGCCTCCACACCGAGCGCCTCGTGGCTGCGACGCATGCCTCGCCGTGACGGCGAGGTCTTCCGCTTCGGAACTGCCATGGTGGAGGGCCCCTCCGTGGGCCTTGCAGACTCGCCGGAACGCGGCGCGCCGGCCCGGGTCGGGCCTGCCTTGGTCTCGGATCAGGCGGCGGGCTCTACCAGAGCGCGCACCGGGCCGCAAGCAAGGATGAGCCGCCACGGCGACGGGCCGGTCAGGCCGTTCCGGGACGCGAACGCAGCGCCGCGAACGGGTGGACCGCCGCCTCGCCGCTCGCGCCGGCCTGGTCGGCGTCCGGCGCGGGTTCGGGCAGGGTGGCACCCGGCTTGCGCGGGAACGGGTCGAGGCCGAGAGCCAATTGCTCGACGGTGGCCTCGCCGAGGTCGATCCGGTCGTCTCGATAGGGGATCTCATCGATCGCCTGCGGATCGAGAAGGTCGTCGTCCTCGTCGACCAGAGCGGATTCGGGAACGAAGCGAACCGTAAACCGCTCCTCCACCTCGCTGTGGAAGGGCTCCAGGGTGACGACGCAATCCTGCGTGAGGCGGGCGCGCAGGGTGGCTTCGGCCTCGACCGCGCCGCCCGGCCTGCGGTTCAGCTCCCAGCGCGCGCCGAGCGCCAGCACGTCTGGGATCGCGAGCCTTCTCGCGACGGCGGCGCATTCGGCCGGCTCCGCCGCGATGTCGAGGACGAGCGGCGCGCCCGTCAGGCGTCCGAGACTGATCGGGCGGCTGAACTCGGGATGGGGGACGTGGTCGACCGGCATGTTCGCGTCCAGGCTGTGAGGCGAGCCGTGCGCCGGTGTTGACACCATCCGGCCGTTGCGGCACCGCACGAGCATATCGAGGACACGCATCGTGCACGCAACCCGGCTGGTTCCCTTTCTTGCTCTCGCGATGGCATCGATCGAGCTCGCCGGCTGCCAGTATTTCGTTATCAACAGGCAGACGCGGGGGAACATGGTCGACCGGATCGACTACGCGCAGCTGGTGCCGGGGACGAGCACGCGTGCCGACGCATCGTCGCTGCTGGGGTCGCCAACCACGCACGCGACCTTCGACGACAATACGTGGATCTACATCGGCATGCTGACGCAGCCGACGATCGGCGGCTATCCGCATATCGACAGGCAGCAGGTGCTGGTCCTGAATTTCGACCAGAACGGCGTGCTGAGGACGATGCAGCGCGAAACGGGCAAGGATGCGGTTCGGGTGGCGATGGACAGCCGCGTGACGCCGTCGCCGGGCAGCGAGGCGAGCGTGCTGCAGCAGGTCATCGGCAACGTGGGCCGCTACAACCCGGCCGGGCTGCTTGGCGGGAACGGGACCAATCCGAACGGGTCGGCGGGCGGCGAGGGCGGCGCGGGCAACACGCTGCCCTGAGAAGGACGTGGGGCTCAGCCCCGCACTCCGGCAGGAGTTCGCACCCGCTGGACCTGGCATGACTTGAGCGGCGCCGGTCCGCAGGCGCAACCGACGGCGGCGTCGGGGGCAGAGCCCGACGCTTAGACTAGAGCGGCAGCCAAACGCGGGCGCGAAGCCCACCCAGCGGGCTCTGCTCCAATATGATGTCGCCGCCATGGGCGCGGACGATGTCGCGGGCGATGGTCAGGCCGAGGCCGGTGCCGCCAATCGCGCCCGTCTCGAATGGTCGGAAGACGCTCTCACGGCGGTCCCGCGGAATGCCCGGGCCGTCGTCGTCGATGAGGACCTGGACCTGCCGGCGCTGTGCCTGCAGGACGACCGCGATGCGGGTCGCATGGCGCCTGGCGTTGTCGACCAGGTTGGCAATCGCGCGTCGGATGGCATCGGGGCGGAGCGGCAGGTCGACATGGGCGCCGGGCGCGAGTTCGACCGGTGCGCCGCCGCGGCGGGCGCTGGCGCAGACCTCCTCGACGATGGCGCCGAGATCGACGGAGCGGATCCGCTCGGCGCCTTCGCCGCGGGCGAAGGCGAGGTAGCCCTCGATCATGCGCTCCATCTCGTCGACGTCGGCGACCATGCCGGCGACGTCGGGTGCGAGTTCGGGCGCGCGCGGCAGCATGGCGAGCGTGAGGCGCATGCGGGTGAGCGGCGTGCGCAGGTCGTGGCTGACGCCGGCGAGCATGTCGGTCCGCTGGGCGACGAAGCGGACGATGCGCTCCTGCATGCGGTTGAAGGCGGTGGCGGCGCGGCGGACCTCCTGGGCACCCTCGGGCTTGATGGGCCCGATTTCGCGGCCGGTGCCGAAGATCTCGGCGGCGCGGGAGAGGCGGCGGATGGCGCGGACCTGGTTGCGCATGAAGAGGGCGGCGACGACGAACAGGATCAGGGCGCTGCCGGTCAGCCAGAGGACGAAGATGTAGATGGCGCCGGTGTCGAGGCGCTTGCGCGGTGCGTTGACGGCGAGCACGCCGTCGTCGACGGCAATGCGGAGCAGGACCTCCTGCGGGTCGCTGGTCCAGTCCATGGTGAAGGGGCGGCGGACGATCTCGCGCATCGCGGCGGCGAGGTCGTCATCCATGGGGCCGAGGATGTTGATGTGGCGTCCGTAGTGGAGCGTGGCACCGGGCTCGAAGCTCATGCGCAGGTTGTAATGCTGGCGGGCGGAGGTGATGGTCCAGGCGCGGTCGTCGGAGGCCGGGTAGCGACCGAGAAGGTCGAGGGTTTCCATGACCTCGCCGGCGACCGCGGCGGAGAGGCGACGCGAGACGATGTTGAGGTGGCTGCCGTAGAAGATCTGCAGGGCGACGGCGTCGGTCACCAGCAGCGGGACCAGGATGATCAGCAGCGAGCGGCCCAGCAGGCTGCGCGGCAGGAAGCGGCGGAGCGGGCGTTCGAGGCGGATGCGCATGGTGTCCCGGTCGCCGGCTCAGGGGCCCGGCTTGAGGACATAGCCGCGGCCGCGGACGGTGTGCAGGAAGCGCGGCTCGCGCGGGTCGGACTCGATCTTGCGTCGCAGCCGGGTGACCTGGACGTCGATGGCGCGCTCGCCGGTCTCGTCCATCTCGAGAATGCGGGCGAGGTCCTCGCGGGAAAAGACGTCGCCGGGACGGCGGGCGAGGACGGTGAGGAGGGCGACCTCGCCGCCGGTCAGGTGGACGGGTCCCTCGTCGTGGCGGAGGAGGCCGCGGGCGGGATCGAAC
>CAXUBM010000128.1:0-6130 GCA_964249235.1 uncultured Acetobacteraceae bacterium
CCGTGTGGCGCGCGGAAGCGGGCGCCATGCCCGGAGCGGCCGCGCGCTCGGCTATGGCGAGCTCGCGGCCGATGCCGCACGGCAACCGGTTCCGCGTTCGGTCCGGCTGAAGGATCCGTCGCAGTTCAAGCTGATCGGCACGAGCGCGAAACGGCTCGACACGCCGTCGAAGGTCGACGGCAGCGCCGTGTTCGGCATCGACATCGTTGTTCCCGACATGAAGTTCGCCACACTCGCGGTCACGCCGGTCAAAGGCGGCAGGCTGGCCGGGATGGACGAGGCGGCGGCGCGGCGCGTGCCCGGCGTGCACGACGTGGTCCGCGTCGGCGACGAGGCCGTCGCCGTGATCGGCGACCACATGTGGGCCGCCAAGCAGGGGATCGCGGCGCTGGACCTCAGATGGGATGCGGGCGCGAACGCGGACCTCACCAGCGCCGTGCTGCTCGACGCGATCGCCAAGGCGTCCGAGCAGCCCGGCGTCGTCGCGCGCCGTCAGGGCGACGCGCACGGCGCGATCGCGAACGCCGCGACCCGGCTGGAGGCGACCTACCGCTCGCCCTTCCTGTCGCATTCGCCGATGGAGCCGCTCAACTGCACGCTGCACATCCGGCCCGACAGGGCGGAGATCTGGGTCGGAACGCAGGTGCCGGTGCGCGCGCAGAGATCGGTCATGGCGGCGACCGGGTTGCCGGCGGACAAGGTGGTCGTCCACAACCAGCTGATGGGCGGCGCCTTCGGACGCCGGCTCGAGGTGGACAGCATCGACGTCGCCGCCCGGATCGCGCGCCAGGTCAGCCACCCGGTCAAGATCGTCTGGACGCGCGAAGAGGACATGCGGCACGACTACTACCGGCCGTTCTACTACGACCACGTGTCGGCCGGGCTGGACGGGCAGGGCCGGCTGGTGGGCCGCACGCATCGCGTCACCGGGCCGTCGATCTACGCACGATGGGCGCCGGCCGCGTTCAAGGGCGGCCTCGACATCGACGCGGTCGATTGCGCCGCCGAGACGCCCTACAGCATCCCCAACGAGCATGCCGAATACGTTCGCCACGAGCCCGTCGGGGTGAACACGAGCTGGTGGCGCGGCGTCGGGCCGACGCACAACCTGTTCGTCATCGAGAGCTTCGTCGACGAGCTGGCGCATGCGTCGGGGCAGGAGCCGGTGGAGTTCCGCCGCTCGATGCTGGGGCACAACAAGCGGGCGCTCGGGGTGCTGAACCTGGCGGCCGAGAAATCCGGCTGGGGCAATCCGCAGGAGCCGGGCAGGGGGCGCGGCATCGGCGTGCAGTTCGCGTTCGGCAGCTACGTGTCGTCCGTCGTCGAGGCGGCGGTCGCGGCCGACGGCGAGATCGCGCTGCACCGCGTCGTCATCGCCGCCGATTGCGGAATGATCGTCAACCCCGACACGGTGCGCGCGCAGCTCGAGGGCGGCATGCTCATGGGATTGGGAACCGCGCTTTACAGCGAGATCACCTTCACCGGCGGCGCGGTGGATCAGAGCAACTTCCACGACTACCGCGTGCTGCGGATCAACGAGGTTCCGAACGTCGAGATCCACCTGGTCAACAGCACCGAGGATCCCGGCGGCATCGGCGAGGCGGGCACGGCGGCGGCGGCGCCGGCGCTGGGCAACGCGATCTTCGCGGCCATCGGCAAGCGTCTGCGCCATCTTCCTTTCAATGGCCAGCTCCGGAGCGGTTCCGCTTGAGGCGGACCCTGTCCGTTCTGGCCGGCGTCGCGCTCGCGGCGCTGGTCGCGGTCGCGGCGTTCCTCCTGTGGCCGGCCGCACTGCCGCGAGCGGTGGCCAGCGCGACGCAGCCGACCGGTGCGGCCCTGATCGCCCGCGGCCGATATCTCGCGACCGCGGCGGACTGCATCGCCTGTCACACCGCGCCGGGCGGGCAGTCCTTTGCGGGCGGCCGCGCCTTCACGCTGCCGTTCGGCACCCTCTACTCGCCCAACATCACGCCGGACCGCGACACCGGCATCGGTGGCTGGAGCGACGCCGAGTTCGTGCGCGCGCTGCATCGCGGGATCGGGCGGCACGGCGAGAACCTGTATCCCGCCTTCCCCTACACCGCCTATGCGCTGGCCTCGACCGACGACGTGCTGGCGATCCGCGCCTATCTCGCGACGCTCGCACCGGTGCACGCCGCGCCGCCGCACGACCGGCTCGCGTTCCCCTTCGACCAACGCGTCGCGATGCGCGCCTGGGACCTGCTCTTCCTGCCGGGCAGGCCGCTCGACGCCGACAGGACGCATGACGCGGCCTGGAACCGCGGCGAGTACCTCGCCGACGCGCTGGGCCATTGCGGCGAGTGCCACACGCCGCGCGACGCGATGATGGGTCTCGACCCGGCGAAGCGCTACGCGGGCGCCGTGCAGGTCGGCTGGCGCGCCTACAACCTGACGAGCGACCGCCGGCACGGGCTGGGCGCCTGGACGGACGCGGCGCTGGCGCAATACCTCTCCACCGGGCAGGCGCAGGGGCATGGGCCGGCCTCGGGACCGATGGCGGAAGTCGTCGAGAACAGCCTGAGCCATCTCGATGCCGGCGACATCACCGCGATGGTCCATTACCTCCGCTCGGTTCCGGCCCGCTCCGACGGGCCGGCGATGGCGGGCGACGCGTCGCCGGCACCCACCGACGCGCTCGGGCGACAACTGTTCGCGCAGGCCTGCGCGGGCTGCCATCTACCCGACGGCCGGGGCAGGCAGTCGCCCTGGGCCGCGCTGGCCGGGTCGCACTCGACCGCCGATCCCGCCGCCACCAACCTGCTCGAGATCCTCGCCAACGGCTCCAACATCAGGACCGGACAGGGACCGATGTTCATGCACGGGTTCACCGCCGCCTACAGCGACGACGAGCTCGCGGCGGTCGCGAACTACACCATGCAGCAGTTCGGGCACCACCCGGGCCACGTCACGCCGGAGCAGATCCGGCACGCGCGCGGCGACGTGCCCGCGCCGCCCCGATCCTGACGCTTCCACGGCCAGGAGGACGCGATCCATGTCCGGCACTTCGTTCGAGGCGCTTCCGGAAACCCTCAAGGCGGTCCGGACGCGTCCGCTGTTCGTCATGCGCCTCGACGTGCGCACGCTGCAGGTCGTGGGCGCGACGCCGGGCGGCGTGCGCCGCATCGGCGTGGTCTTCGGCGGCTCGTTCGAGGGTGAGCGCCTGTCGGGCGAGGTGCTCGACGGCGGCAACGACTGGCAGGTCGTGCGCGGCGACGGGAGCACGACGCTCGACGTGCGGCTCGTGCTCAAGACGACCAGCGGCGCCATGATCGGCGTGACCTATCGCGGCCTCCGGCACGGTCCGGCGGAGGTCGTGGCCAGGCTCGAGGCGGGCGGGATCGTCGATGCGTCCAGCTACTATTTCCGTATCGCGCCATTGTTCGAGACCGCGTCCGCCGAATACGCCTGGCTGAATGGTGTCCTTGCCGTCGGCATCGGGCACCGCCGTGAAGATGGCCCCGTCTACAGTGTGTTCGAACTGCAGTGACCGTGCTTCGTGAACGGGCGCGCGGCGCGGCCTCGACCCAGAGTCCCGAATTCACCGTCGCGACGCGGTGGCTCCTCGCCACCGGCTGCGGCCTGCTCGTCGCCAACCTTTACTACGCCCAGCCGCTGACAGGGCTGATCGGCGCGGCGCTCGGCATGGCGCCGGGCGTGCGCGGTTTGCTGGTGACCTCGCCGCTGGCGGGATACGGCGTCGGCCTGCTGCTGATCGTCCCGCTCGGTGACCTGGTTGAAAACCGCGCGCTGGCCCTGACACTGGTCGGGGTCGAGGCGGTCTGCCTCGTGTGTCTCAGCTCGATCGGCCGCTGGCCGGCGTTCCTGGCGGCAGGATTCATCGTCGGCGCGACGGCAGCCGCGGTGCAGGTCCTGGTTCCTTATGCCACGTACATCGCACCCGAGAAGAAGCGGGGACAGGCGGTCGCGAGCGCGGTCAGCGGCATCATGCTCGGGATCATGCTGGCGCGCCCGGTGGCGAGCTTCGTCACCGACATCTGGTCTTGGCGCACGATGTTCCGGATCTCGGCGGCGCTGATGGCGGCGCTGTTCGTGGCGCTGCGCTTCGGCCTTCCGGAGCGCCGGCCGCCGCCCGGCCTCGGATACGGCGCGCTGCTCACCTCGATGGGCCGCCTGGTGCTGGAGACCGAGGTGCTCAGGCGTCGGGCCCTCTATCACGCCTGCATGTTCGGCGCCTTCAGCGCATTCTGGACCGCGCTCCCCCTCCTGCTGAGCGGTCCGCGGTTCGGCCTGACGCAGGCCGGCATCGCGTGGGTGGCGCTCGCCGGGGTCGCGGGCGCGATCGCCCCTCCGATGGCGAGCCGACTGGCAGATCGCGGGCTCGGCAGGCCGGGCACGGCGGCGGCGATGGTGGCCGCTTCACTCGCCTTCATGCTCACCGACATTGCACTCGACGCCCCGAAGGCGCTCGGCGTGGCCGGGTTCACGATGGCGGCGGTGGTGCTCGACTTCGCGGTTTCGGCCCACCTCGTGTTCGGGCAGCGCGCCATCTTCAGCATGCGGCCCGACCAGCGGAGCCGGCTCAACGCCCTCTACCTGGCCATCTTCTTCGCCGGCGGTGCCGCGAGTTCCGCGCTGAGCGGCTGGTGCTATACGCGGGCCGGCTGGGTGGGGACGTCGATCCTGGGTGCGGTCCTGCCCCTCGCCGCCTTGCTCTATGTCACGACCGAGCGCCGAAGGGACGCGCTTGCGTCATAGTCTCGGCCGGCAGCTTCCCCTCGTCATCCGGCCGGCGAGCGGCGTGTCCTGGCGTGAAAGATGTTGTAGCATCGGAGCCGCCAAAGGAGACGACGTCCAGCCGTTGGACGTCGCCGAAGCCTTTGCAGCATAACGTGGCATGAACGACCAGGCGCTCGAACATCTCCTGCAACAAAGGTTTCGGCTGGAGAGCGCTCCCACGCTCGCCGTCCAGACTCCGGCCAAGGTGCCGATCGCTTTCACTCACCTGCAATGCGCCATCCCGGAGCATGGGCGGGCGCGACCGGTCCCAGCCGAGGCGTCGTTCGCCTTTCAGGTCCTCCTTCGCCCGATGCGCTGTTGGGATATCTGGAGCAACCGGGGTCGCGCGCCGCTGCCGGCGTCCGGCCCGGGCAGCATCTTTCTTTTCGACCTGACCGAGAACCCCCAGATCGACGTCCGCGACCCGTTCGACATGGTGCGGTTCTACATCTCGCAATCCTCGCTCGACAGCCTCGCCTATGAACACGACCAGCGGCGTGTCGCCGGGCTCCGGGTGCCTGAATTCGGAACGCACGACCCGGTGCTGCACGGCATGGCGAGCGCGCTTGCCGCGAAACTGCAGCATCCGCGCGAGGTGCCGTCCATGTTCGCCGAGCACATCGCGCTCGCGTTCTACGCCCATGTCTCGCACGCGTATGGCGGCGTGTCGCTGGACCACCGCCACACGGGCGGCCTGACGCATTGGCAGACGCGGCGCGCGTGCGAGGTGATGCAATCGGAACTCTACGCCAACCATTCGATCGGGCGCCTGGCCGCCGAGTGCGGCCTCTCGAGCCGGCATTTCGCACGGGCCTTCAAGCAGAGCACCGGCTTCTCGCCGCACCAGTGGCTGCTGCGCAAGCGGATCGAGCGCTCCCGTGATCTCCTCGCCCAGACCGCGATGGATCTGGCCAGCATCGCCTTGGCCTGCGGTTTTGTGGACCAGAGCCACTTCTCTCGCTTCTTCTCGGGTCTCGAGGGTCAAAGTCCCGGCAAGTGGCGACGCCAGCTGGGCTGGTCGCCGAGCGGCCGTCGCCACCCGCCCGCCGAAGAGTGAGCCCGCTGCTTCGCGCTCGTTGCGACCTCCCTGGCCCGCTGGTCCGGCCGCGGTGGTGCGACGGCGACGCATCGATCGCCGGCATCTGAATGCCCACGCCGTGCTGCCTGCGCCAGTCATCGCGGGAATAGCGCGGACCGCCCGTCCATCCTGGTGCGAAGGCGGCCCCGCGCAGGCCAGCGAGGTCAAGGAGCAGGAAACCCCGCTCGATGTCTCTCGCCGCGCGCTCGGCATGTAGTCCCCGGCCCAGGCGCTCTGTTAGTCTGGCGCCATGACGCTCCCCTTCGACCTCCCCGCCTGGGTCCCCTGGTGGGC
>CAXUBM010000129.1:0-6130 GCA_964249235.1 uncultured Acetobacteraceae bacterium
GCCCTACGTGGTGCGGCCCTTCCCGGTGACGCAGGCGGAGGATTTCGGCTCGCACAGCCAGAGCGCGCGCCTCGGCCGGCGCGATGTCGCGGGAACGGCGGTGGTGCTCAGGCGACGCCTGCAACGGCTCGAGGACGGCGTACGAAAGCGCCTGTTCAACCTGGGCAGAAGGTTGGGGTCCGGCGGTTTGCCGCCGGCGGGTCCGGGGCGTCACGCGTGAGCGCGCTGCCGACCACGCCCTGGGCGTCGTAACACGCGCGGAAGTTTCGGCCGATCTCGTGGACTTCGGCGCGACCGGCATGGTGATTGCCCCTGATGTCGCCGTTCAGAGCCACCCGCATCGACCGCTACATCCTGCGCCAGTTGCTGCTGGCGCTGGTCGCGACGGCGGGTGGGCTGGCCGCCCTGATCTGGCTGACGCAGTCGCTTCGCTTCATCGAGCTGGTGGTCAATCGCGGCCTGTCGCTGCGGGTGTTCCTGGAGCTGACCGGGCTGCTGATCCCGGGGTTCGTGGCGGTGATCCTGCCGATCACGACGTTCGTGGTGGTGCAGTTCATCTACCAGCGGCTGGTGACGGACCGGGAGCTGACGGTGATGCGGGCGGCGGGGCTGTCGCCGCTGGCGCTGTCGCGTCCGGCGCTCGGGTGCGCCGCGGTGGCGTTCGCGGCGTGCGCGGTTCTCGACCTGTGGATCGTGCCGGCGAGCTATCACCGGTTCCGCACGTTCGAGTTCGAGATCCGCAACCGGATGGCCGCCTTCCTGCTGCAGGAGGGCGTGTTCACGCCGGTTTCGGACCAGATGACGGTGTATGTGCGCTCGCGCTCGCGCGACGGCGTGCTGCACGGCATCCTGGTCGAGGACGACCGGCAATCCAACAGCAGGGCGACGATCCTGGCCGAGCGGGGGCGGATCGTCGACGGGCCGGACGGGCAGCCGGACGTGCTGCTGCTCAACGGCTCGCGCGAGGAGCTGGACCGGCAGACCGGGCGGCTGAACGTGCTGACGTTCGCGCAGAACACGATCTCGCTGACGCCGACCAAGGGTTCCGACACCGAGCAGTTCCGTGACGCGACGGAGATGTCGATCCCCGAGCTGCTGCATCCGGACCCGCACACGATGCTGGCGCGCGACCGCGGCAAGTTCCTGGTCGAGGCGCACCGGCGGATGACGGCGCCGTTCACGGCGATCAGCTTCGCGCTGGTGGCGCTGGTGTCGGTGCTGTCGGGGGCGTTCTCGCGGCACGGCAATCTCGTGCGGCCGCTGGCGGCGATCGGGGTGGTGGTGGCCCTGCTGGCGGCGGGGCTGGTGATCCAGAACGTGGCGGCGCGGCTGCCGGCGCTGATCCCGCTGATGTGGGTGCACGCGATCGGGCCGGGGCTGGTGGCGGCGTTCCTGCTGTATGGCCCGCGGACGGCGGGGCGGATCGGGGCGCCGACCCGCGCGCGCGCGCTCGAGGCGGCGGGCTGAGATGCGGGTGGCGGCCACGCTGTCGTTCTACGTCGCGCGACAGTTCACCTATTCGGTGCTGGCGATGTTGGCGGCGCTGACCGGGCTGGTGAGCCTGTTCGACTTCATCGAGCTGCTGCGGCGGGCGGCGACGCGCGACAATGTGGGACTCGGACTGGTGGCCGAGATCGCCGTTCTGCGCGTGCCCTCGTTCTGCATCGAGATCCTGCCGTTCGCGGTGCTGCTCGGCGGCATTCTCGCGTTCTGGCGGCTGACGCGCTCTTCGGAGCTGATCGTGGCGCGGGCGGCGGGGGTGAGCGCCTGGCAGTTCCTGGCGGCACCGCTGGGCTGCGCGCTGATGATCGGAGCGTTCGCCACCGGGGCGATCAGCCCGTTGTCGTCGATGATGTATGCGCGGGCGGAGACGCTCGACGACCTCCACCTGCGGTCGGTGCCGAGCGAGGTGGCGCTCAATGGCGGGCAGCTGTGGCTGCGGCAGGCCGATCACGGGCTGGTCGACAACGGGGTCGCGATCCTGCACGCGCGCTCGGTCAGGCTGCGGCATCGCCATCTGGGCGCCGGCGAGGTGAGCATCTTCCGGCTCGACGACGCGGACCATCTCCTGTTGCGGGTGGAGGCGCGCACGGCATCGCTCGGCGACGGGGCGTGGACGCTGGGGGACGCGCGGACGATCAAGCCGGACCATCTGCCGGTGCGGGTGGGGACGATGGACCTGCCGACGGACCTGACGGTGCGGCGGGTGCAGGAAGGGTTCGCCTCGCCGGAGACGTTGTCGGTGTGGGCGCTGCCGAGCGGCGTGGGCGCCGGGTTCGCGCTGTTCGCGGTGTCGAAGGTGGCGGCGGAGTTCGGGCAGTCGGGCGCGTTGCCGCCGCTGCTGGCGGCGTGGGCGCCGGCGGTGGCGGGGCTGCTGCTGTCGCTGGCGTTGCTGCTGCACCTGGAGGATGGCTGATGCGCCGCGCCGCCGCGCGCGTGCTGCTGGCCTGCCTGGCGCTGGCGTTGGGGCTGCCGGGGCCGGCGAGCGCGCAGCTGGCCAAGCTGGCGACGTCGAACGGCGCGAGCGGCAGCGGCGACCGCAACGCGCCGGTGACGTTCCAGGCCGACAGCGTCAGCTACGACCGCGACCATGGGCTGGTCACGGCGACGGGGCACGTCGAGGCCTGGCAGAACGGCAACGTCCTGCGCGCCGACCGGGTGACGTTCGACCGCAACACCAACGTCGCCGCGGCGCACGGGCACGTCTCGATCACGCAGCCGGACGGCGAGGTGATGTTCGGCACCTACGCCGAGCTGACGCAGGGGATGAAGCAGGGCGTGATCGAGGGGATGCGCGCGCTGCTGACGCAGAACGGCAAGCTCGCCGCCAACGGGGCGCGGCGTTACGAAGGCCGCGTCAACGATCTGTCGCGGGTGGTGTACACCTCGTGCAACGTGTGCGCGCAGCATCCCGACGAGGCGCCGCTGTGGCAGTTGCGCGCCTACGACGCGACGCAGGACCTCGAGCACAAGCGGATCGAATACCGCGACATGTACATGGACGTGCTCGGCTACCCGGTGTTCTACCTGCCCTACTTCTCGATGCCGGACCCGTCGGTGAAGCGGCAGAGCGGGTTCCTGATCCCCGACATCGCGTTCAACGACGACTATCTCGGCAGCTTCGTCGCCTTTCCCTACTACCACGTGTTCGGGCCGTCGTCGGACATCACGCTGACGCCGCTGCTCGCGACCGGGTCCGGGCCGCAGCTGAGCACCGAATACAGGCGCAAGTTCAACAACGGCATCATCCGCGTCCAGGCCGGGCTGGCCTACGATTCGAGCCGGGAGACGACGGGCAGCTCGCCGGTGGCGGTGCCGCCGCAGCGGCTCGACAGCCTCGAGGGCTACCTCTTCGTCAACACCGACTGGACCTACAACGATTTCTGGCACTACGGCGCCAACATCAACGTGGCGACGAGCGCCAACTACCTGCGCGACTACCGCATCCCCGGCTACGGCGCCGACGTTCTGGGCAGCAACGTCTATCTCGAAGGCTTCGGGATCGGCTCGTACGCGCGCCTCGACGGGCTGGTGTTCCAGGGCATCAACCAGACCACCGTCAACAACAGCGTGCTGCCCTACGTGCTGCCGCGATACACCTACGACCTGCTGCTGCCCAAGGACGACTGGGGCGGCAACCTGCGGATCGGCACCGAGGACTTCAACATCTATCGGCCGAACGGGGCCAAGGACCAGCGCGGCAGCCTGGTGGTCAACTGGGACCGGCCGGCGATCGGGCCGCTCGGCACGAAATGGACGTTCACCGCCAACCTGCAGAGCGAGGTCTACAACGCCGACGGGCTGACGCTGATCCCGGACTACCTGCAGCAGAACCAGTCGCAGACCGCCCAGGCGCTGCCGAGTGCGGTGCTGAAGGTGGAGTGGCCGCTGGTGCGGCTCGGCCGGGGCGGGGGCAGCCAGACGATCGAGCCGATCGCGCAGGTGATCGCGGCGCCGAACGCGCCCAACAGCCTGCGCGACGGGCTGCCGAACGAGGACAGCCTGAACTACGACTTCACCGACGCGAGCCTGTTCCAGATCAACCGCTTCGACGGCATCGACCGGCAGGACAGCGGCGCGCGGGCGAACGTGGGCGTGCGCGGCAACTGGAGCTTCAACAACGGCATGTATCTCGACGGGCTCGTGGGCGAGAGCTTCCGGGCGCACATCGACGACCGCAGCCTGTTGCCGGAGTCGGGGCTGGAGAAGCACGCGTCCGACATCGTCGAGCGGGTGAGCTTCGTGCCGGCGCGGTGGCTCGATTTCACCGCCCGCGGCCGCTACGACCATGACCGCGGGCTGGTCAGCTTCGCCGACTTCGTGGTCTCGGGGGGCGTGAAGCTGCTGCGGGCGAGCGCCGGCTTCATCCACAGTTCGACCAACCCCTATTACTACTACGACAACGACTTCCGCGTCGCGCCGGAGATCTCGCCGGGGTTTTTCCTGCCGCGCAACGAGCTGACGGTCGGGGCATCGAGCGCGTTCGGCCATTGGGGCCTGTCGGCGTTCGCGCAGCGCAACCTCTCCGAGCAGCAATACACGCCGGCCACCGACATCACCGAGGGGCAGAAGTTCGTCGCCATCGGCGCCGACGTGAGCTGGCAGAACGAGTGCCTGATCGCGAACGTGAACTTCTCGAAACGCTATACCTTCATCAACGGCGACAACGGGGACCAGACGATCCTGTTCACGCTGACGTTCAAGACGCTCGGCGCCATCGGCGTGAACGGGTAGGAGGACACATGCTCGACACATCCACCATGAGGCTGTCCGCACTGCTTTGCACGATGTTGGCGTGCGCGGGCGGGCCCGCGCTGGCCGCCCACCACCGCCACGCGCCGGACGCGGCGCAAGGCCCCGCTTCGCCGGCGTCGGCGGAGACGGCGATACCGACCGACAAGATCGTGGCGACCGTCAACGGCGACGCGATCACCGAGAACGACGTGCTCAGCCGCGAGAAGCTGTTCGCGCTGTCGACCGGCATGAAGCTCGATCCCGGACTGCAGGGGCGGCTGCGGCCGCAGATCACCCAGCAGCTGATCGACGAGAAGCTCCGCATGCAGGAAATCCAGCGGCGCAAGATCGTGGTGACCCCCGAGGAGATCAGCCAGGCGATCGCATCGATCGAGGAGCGCAACCACCTGCCGCCGCACGGGCTCGAGGACAAGCTCGCCGCCAACGGCGTCTCGGCGCAGACGCTGATCGACCAGATCCGGGTGCAGCTCGGCTGGACGCACGTGCTGCGCCAGGACCTGGCCGAGAACGGGCGCATCACCAAGGCCGACATCGCGCAGCGGCAGGCGGCGCTCAAGCAGGAAGCGGGGCAGCCGGAGTACGACGTGGCCGAGATTTTCATCCCGGTCGACGATCCGACGCACGCCGAGCAGTCGGAGAAGTTCGCCGCCGCGGTGATCCAGCAGCTGCGCGAGGGGGCGCCGTTCGGGATCGTGGCCGCCCAGTTCGGGCAGAACGAGAACGCGCTCGAAGGCGGCGAACTGGGCCTGGTCGGCGCCGACCGGCTGGACCCGGAGGTGCTCGACGTGGTGCGCGAGATGCCGGTCGGCGCGATCAGCAACCCGATCCGGGTCGCCGGCGGCTACGACGTCGTCACCCTGATCGGCAAGCGCGAGGTCGGACGCGAGATCGCCACCATGGTCCACCTGCGCCAGGCCTTCATCCCCTTCACCTCGACGCTCGACCCGCAGCACCCGGACGCGCAGCAGGTCGCGCAGCTGACGCGCGCCAAGGCGCTGGTCGCGGGCGATCATTCCTGCCAGGCGATCGAGGCGGCGAACAAGGCGCAGGGCGGCGCGCGGCCCTCCGATCCCGGTCCGCTGGCGCTGGACCAGATCAACCCGCAGATGAAGGCGATCCTGGCCGGCCTGCAGCCGGGGCAGGTGACGAAGCCGCTCGTGTCGATCGACGGGATCGCGGTGATCGGCGTATGCGGGCGCGACCAGAGGAACATGGCCGACCAGTCGGACGACCAGATCGGCAACCAGCTGCTGGCGGAGCGGGTGGAGCTCGCGTCCCGGCACGAGAACCGGGACCTGCATCGCAGGGCGGTGATCGAGATGCGGTCGAGCTAGGAGGCCGGGGTCTGGATACCGGACCCCGCTACGGATGACGC
>CAXUBM010000130.1:0-6096 GCA_964249235.1 uncultured Acetobacteraceae bacterium
GCGCCGCGTACACCGTCGGCGCCACGTATTTCGTCGACGGCGGCATGATGAAGGCCATTTGACCCGGCAAGCCAGTCGAGACCAACCGCGATCGGACCGTTCGGCTTGATCGGCGTACCGGCGATCGCGTGAAGACGGAGGCAAAAGGCACCATGAAGTCGAATAATCTGGGAACAACCGGTCTTAGGGTGTCCGAGATCGGGATCGGCACCTGGGCACTCGGCGCCGACTGGGGAGCGGTCGACGACCGCGACTCAGTCGCGGCACTGCACGCCGCCCTCGACAGCGGGATGACCTTTATCGACACCGCTGACGTGTATGGCGACGGCCGTTCCGAACGTCTGATCGCCGGCGTGCTCAAGGATCGTGGGGGGACGCGCCCCTTTGTCGCGACCAAGCTGGGACGCCGACTGCCCGTACAAGAGGTGTCGGGCTACACACTCGCGAATATGAGGACCTGGGTTGAACGCAGTCTCCGCAACCTCGGCGTCGACGCGCTCGATCTGGTGCAGCTTCACTGCCCGCCAACTGCTCTCTACTACGAACCGCAGGTTTTCGCCGACTTAGACCGACTGGTGACCGACGGTAAAATCCGGCGCTACGGCGTGAGCGTCGAGAAGGTGGAAGAAGCGCTGAAGGCAATCGAGTTTCCTGGCGTCGTGAGCGTGCAGATCATATTCAATATCTTTCGCCAGCGACCGATCGACCTGTTCTTCGAGCAAGCCCAACGACGGGATGTCGCAATCTTCGCCCGAGTCCCGCTCGCAAGCGGGCTGCTCTCCGGAAAGTTTCGGGCGGATAGCCAATTTGACTCGTCCGATCACCGTAACTTCAATCGCAAGGGCGAAGCCTTCGACGTCGGCGAAACCTTCTCCGGACTTCCTTACGAGGCAGGCCTCGCGGCGGTAGAGGAATTACGGCCGCTCGTTCCGGCCGGCTACACCATGGCGCAGTTTGCACTCCGCTGGATCTTGCAACACGACGCGGTCACCGCAGTCATTCCGGGAGCAAAAAATGCTCGGCAGTCTGAGGAGAACGCGGCGTCGGCTGCAATGCCGCCGCTTTCATCCGAGACGATGGGAAAGATCGCGGACATTTATGCGCGATACGCTCGGACGCCCGTGCATCAGCGCTGGTAGGGTTGACAGGTACCGAGGGCGACCAAGCCGACGCCGCCCATGCGGGAGGAACAGATGACGCTACAGCCATCGGTGATCGGGCTCGCGGCGATGCCAGTCGTCGCCGCTGGCGGGCGCAATCCGGACCTCGGCTTGCCAGAGGCGCTTCTCAGCGCGGTCGGAATACGGAAATCATTCGGCGGCGTCCATGCTCTGAAGGACGGCCGTATTGATCTCGCACGCGGGAGCGTGCACGCCCTGTGCGGTGGCAACGGCGCGGGCAAATCGACCTTCCTGAAGATCCTGATGGGGATCGTCCAGCCGGACGCTGGTCTCGTCACGTGCAAAGGGCGTGAGGTCCGCCACGCGTCACCGGCTGAAGCGCTGGCTGACGGAATCGCGATGATCACCCAGGAACTCAGCCCGCTGCTCGACATGACGGTTGCGGAGAACGTCTACGCCGGCCGCGAGCCGCGCCGGAGCGGCGTTTTCGTCGATCATCGGCGCATGTTGGACGGCACCGCTGAGCTGTTTGAGAGACTTGGCTTCGACATTCCTCCGGGAGCAAGGCTTCGATCTCTGTCGCTCGCGAAGATCCAGCTTGTCGAGATCGCAAAAGCCATCAGCCGTGACGGTGACATCCTGATCATGGACGAGCCGACCTCGGCGATCGGGGAACGCGAGTCGGGTATCCTGTTCGAGGCCATCCGCCGGCTTCAGGCGCACGGTATCGGCATCATCTACGTGTCGCACCGGCTAACCGATATCTTTACGGCCGCCGATCGCTACACTGTATTCCGAGACGGTGCTTTCGTTGAAGCCGGTTCGATCGAGGGCATCGACCGGCAACGTCTCATCAGCCTGATCGTCGGCCGCGAGCTTCTCGAGCACAAGCGTCCACCTCGTCGCGGCAGCTCGGACGCGCTACTCGATGCAAAACATTTCACCCGCGACGGAGAGTTCACCGACGTCGACCTTCGAATCGGTCGAGGTGAGATCGTTGGGGTCTATGGCTTGATGGGCGCGGGGCGCAGCGAATTTGCAAACGCCCTCTACGGCATCACCACGCCCCATAAGGGCGAGATCGCGATCAACGGAAAGACTACCCGGATCAGTTCCCCCGCGGATGCCCTTCGGCATGGTATGGCGCTGATCACCGAGGACCGTGCGCAGACTGGGCTCGTCCTGACCTCGCCGGTTAGTCACAACATCTCGATAGCAGCGCTCGGCCGTTTCTCAGCAGCGGGCTTCATCCGGCGTGCTCTCGAAAGTGGCGCTGTCAAGGACATGATCCGCCGGCTCGCTATCCGAACCCCGTCGCAGCATACGCCGGTCCGAGACCTGAGCGGCGGCAATCAACAGAAGGTGGTGTTTGCGCGTTGTCTCGAGACACGGCCGCAGATCTTGCTGTGCGACGAACCGACGCGAGGCATCGACGAGGGCGCTAAACGAGAGATCTACGCGCTACTGGAAGGATTTGCCAGCGAGGGAAAAGGGGTCCTCCTGATCTCCTCGGAGATTCCCGAACTTCTGGCGAACGCGGATCGGATCGTCGTGTTCCGTCGCGGTCGGGTGTCGGGCGAACTCGAAGCGCGAACCGCCACTCAGGAGATGCTCGTGCATCTCGCGTCGTGAACGTCAATCCGCCCAACCTACGAGGGGTAAACGCCGTGTCGAGCTCCCAAGTGCTTTCCATTCGCCGGCACCCGGGACGGCTCGCGGCAGAGTACGGGATCCTGATCTCGCTGGTGATCATCACGGTCGCTCTTGCGCTGTCGAACCGCTACTTTCTAACTGAGGGTAATATAGTCAACGTGCTTCGTCAGGTCTCGGTTAACGGGATTCTGGCGACCGGTATGACCTTCGTGATCTTGACCGGCGGGATCGACCTCTCAATCGGATCCGTGCTGGCCGTTTCAGCAATGGTCGCCGGGAGTTTTGCGGTGGGTGATCATCCGATGAACCCGGCACTCGCGATGCTGATCGGTGTCGCGGTAGGGGCCGCCTTCGGCGCCATCAACGGCACGTTCATTGCGTTTCTCGGCCTCCCGGCATTCGTCATGACGTTGGGCATGCTGAGCATGGCTCGCGGCTTCACTTTGATCTATAGCGGCGGCGTTCCGATACCAGACATCAGCCCAGCCTTCAGCTGGATCGGCCAAGCGACGGTGCTTGGCCTTCCAGTACCCGTGCTGGTGTTCGCCGTCGTATTCGCACTTGCGTTCGTCGTGCTCCGCATGACCGTCTACGGACGTCGCATTTACGCCGTCGGTGGCAACATCCGGAGCGCGAGGACGAGCGGTATAAACACGCGTGGGATGATCTTCTCGGTCTACGTGGTGATGGGTGCACTGGCGGCGCTCGCCGGGATCATCCTGACCGCCCGCGTGTCCTCAGCGTTACCGCAGGCCGGTTTGTCGTACGAGCTCGACGCAATAGCTGCGGTCGTAATCGGCGGGACGAGCCTCACAGGTGGTGTTGGCAGCATTACCTACACGCTGATCGGCGTCCTCATCATCGGCGTGATCAACAACGGCCTGGATTTGCTTTCGGTGTCTTCCTACTACCAGCAGGTCGTCAAGGGCCTGATCATCGTGATCGCCGTGCTGATCGACCGCTCGCGAAATCTGACGACTTGAACCAACAGAAAAGAGGGAGATTGTTCATGATCAGACGCGTAACACGTCGCGGCGTTCTCGGCAGCATGATGGCGACGACGGTTGCACCGTTCGCAACTGCTGCAACGGCGCCGAAGCCGCCATACAAGCTCGGCGCGTCGACCCAGGGGCTCAACATCGAGTTCATGCGGCTATGGGCGAATGCCATCCACGCGCATCCTGCGATCAAGAGCGGCCTGGCAACCATCGACATCACCGATGCTCACATGGATGCCTTCACCCAGTCGAACAATGTCGACACTCTGGTCGCGGAGGGTTACCAAGCTATCATCTTCGTTCCTGTCGACATCCATGCCGGAAACGACCCGATCCGAAGGGCTAAGGCAAAGGGCATTCCGGTCATTGGCTCGAACACGCTCGTCACCGATAAGTCGATCTACGCGAGCTACATCGGCTCGAATGACATCAAGGCCGGCCATATCCTCGCCGACGGTGTCATTGGCAAGATGGGCGGCAAGGGCAACGTGGTGATCATTGAGGGCATGATCGGCCAATCCGCTCAGGTTCAGCGGCATCAGGGCATCGATGAAACGTTGGCGAAGTATCCTGGGGTCCACGTGCTCGCACGCAAGGCGGCGAACTGGTCGCGTGCTGAGGCTCTCGCGTTGATGGAGGATTGGATCACATCGCATCCCGGGCAGATCGATGGCGTGATCGCGCAGAACGACGAAATGGCGATGGGGGCGCTCGCAGCGATGAAGGCCGGCGGGGTCGATCCCCACAAGGTTCCCCTTGGTGGCATTGACGGCATCACGGACGCGCTGCTGGCCGTTAAGCGAGGTGAGATGATGACAACGCTCCAAGACGCCAACGCCCAGGCACAGGGTGCGGTAGACCTCGCGCTGCGCCAGGTGGTCGGACCGTCCTATCAGCCGATGTCGACGATCTGGGCGGAATATCGCGGCAGGATGGATTGGAGATCTGGGACGGCCAGCGACTACAGCGTTCCTTGGGTTCCGGTGACGGCGCAGAACGTCGACGCCTTGCTCGCTGGACGGCGAGGCGCCTGACAACGCGTGGTTCAATCGTCCCTTCGGTGTCGGAGTTGACCGTCGCGGTACTCGGGCCGTAGCGGCTACTGCTTGAGTTTTAAAAATATCTGGGTGGGCGGCCGATTGTGGATCGGCGCGCAGGTCGTGTGCGGTATCCGCGACTTCTTTTCTAGCGAGCTTATTTCGCGGGGCTGTCCCTTGCGCCGGACCTGCCGGCACAAGTGTTACCTGGGCACGTCGATGTGCTGGATTTGTCGCCCGGACCCCGACTTAGTTCTAGTTTTAAGCATCGCCTTTCGCAGCGACCGCCATGTCCGCTCTGGCGAAATCTTCGCTCGCTTCGGCGACGTTTCGCCGCTACCCCAGCATTTCGAGATCTCGTTCGTGCGGAGTATTCCGCTATAAGCTGAAATATCGCCGCGCCAAGGCGAAATCATCCTCGTCGCACATCAGGGCTGCGGCTAGTGTGATCCGAGTAGCACGGTGAGACCTTTGACGCTGTCCGAGCCTCAGCGGCGATCTCGTCGGAGCAATCGACCCTTGTCTCCTCACCCACTCGCGGCTTCAGCGGTGTTTAACGGAACCGGTGAGAACAGTCTGGTTTCGCTGTCTCGGTCCCTCAATTCTGTGGCGCACGGTCTGTCCGGGTCTAAGAAAAACAGGCGGGTTTAGGGCCAATCCAACGGGGCTGTTGGACGCCGAAGACCGGCCTGGCAGGCGCACGATGACGAGAAATAGGCCGACATCGTGATCGAGATGTCCGATTTCCGGAAGGAACTCGACGATGACCGCGCCGATCAGAGCGCCCAATAGGAAAGGCGCGGCACCCAAGCATCATCATCAACGCGCGATAAGGGTCGGGAACGTGCCACAGGGCGGCGGCAAGACGTGGCGGAGATAGTAGGCCGGCCGCGTGCCGGCGAAGCTCGCGAAAGCGCCGCTCAGGAAGAACACGACCAGCTTGTGGCAGTTAACGTCGATCCCGATCGTGCGCGCGAGCACCGGGTTTCCCCGAATGGCGCGGAGCGCGCGTCCCACGCGCGATTGACGAGGCCGTAGACGACCGCGACGGATAGGACGACAACAGCATGACGAGTCCGTACGTGTTATCGGTGCTCGACAGGTTGATCCCGAAGAAAGTCCCGATCGATCCGACGTCGATCTAGGTCGCGGAACGACGTTGCATCCACAGGCAGACGCGCGTAGGGGCTTATGGCTCGAGATTGAGGGCGAACTGTCTGCGCTGTTGCGTGCGGTTGTGCGGACCGCGACACGGTCGCTGCGCTCTGTTGTCCGATGTTCGACGTC
>CAXUBM010000131.1:0-6080 GCA_964249235.1 uncultured Acetobacteraceae bacterium
CCACCTTGGTCACGGTCCCGGGGGTGGGCGGCGGGCGCACGCGGGGGGGGGCCGCCCCGGGCGCCGCCCTGGACCCGCCGGGGGCGGGCGCCCCCGGACCCGCCCGGTTCGGACGTGGAATCTGAACCCGTCGCCATGCCGGGAGCTTCACTTACCGCTTGCGGATCTTCGCGGCGAGGCCGGTGGACCGAAGCGACAACCCCTTCTCCTGGAGGCAGCGTTACGTGCATGACTTCCTGCGGCTCGTTTCTCGAAGCCAGCTTTCGGCGCCGTGGCGTTTCGGCATAGCGGTCGCCGCGGTCGCCCTTGTCAGCCTGCTCAGGTGGGTCGCGCCTCTCAACACCGCGCCCTACCTGCTCTACCTGCCGATCATCATCGGCGTCGCGATCACGGTCGGCTGGCGGCCGGCGGCGATCGGGGTGATTCTCTCCGACCTGCTTGCGGCCTATTTCTTTCTCCACGACAGCCACCGGAGCACGCTGAGCGCCGGCCAGGCGATCGCGGTGGCCGAGTATCTCGTGGTCGCCGCGGGGATGGTCGCCATCTGCGCCGCCTTTCGTCGGGCGGTGGTCGACAACGAGCGCGCGTTCGCGGCGCTGAACGCCAGCCAGACCGCGTTGCAGGCCGCCAAGGACGAGGCCGACGCCGCCCGGACGGCCGCGGAGGACGCGAACAAGGCCAAGAGCACGTTTCTCGCCAACATGAGCCACGAGCTGCGGACGCCGCTCTCGGCGGTGATCGGCTACAGCGAAATGCTGGAAGAGGAGGTCGAAGAACTCGGGCAGGCGTCGATGCTGGCCGATCTGGGCAAGATCAAGTCGAACGCCAAGCATCTGCTGAGCCTGATCAACGACGTGCTCGATCTGAGCAAGGTCGAGGCCAACAAGATGGAGCTGTATGTCGAGGCGCTCGACGTCGACGCCTTCGTGCGCGAAGCCGCCGGCACCGTGGAGAGCCTGGTCGCGCGCAGAGGCAACCGCCTGGTGCTCGCGGTGCCCGACGATGCCGGCGTCATGCGCACCGACATCGTCAAGCTGCGCCAATGCCTGTTCAACCTGCTCAGCAATGCCGCCAAGTTCACCGAGAACGGCCGCATCACGGTCACCGTGGAGCGTCGGGCCGTCGCCGGGACCGACTGGATCTCCTTCGAGGTGGCGGACACCGGCATCGGCATGACGCCCGCGCAGATCGGCCGCCTTTTCCAGCGTTTTTCGCAGGCGGACGAGACGACCACGCGTCAGTTCGGGGGCACGGGTCTCGGCCTCGCACTCAGCCGGGCCTTCGCGCAGCTGATGGGCGGCGACATCGAGGTGGCCAGCGTCGCAGGGGAAGGGACGCGCTTCACCTTGCGGGTGCCCGGCGCGCCGCCGGACGCGAGCGGTGAGGCGGCCGGCCTCGACGAAGCGCCGGCCGATCGCGACCTCGTGCTGATCATCGACGACGAGGCGTCGCAGCGCGAGCTGATGACGCGCTTCCTCGAGCGACGCGGTTATGCGGTTCGAAGCGCGTCCAACGGGCGCGAGGGGCTGGCGCTGGCGGGCGCCATCGCGCCGCGCGTCATTCTGCTCGACGTGATGATGCCGGAGATGGACGGGTGGACCGTTCTGGGTTCGCTCAAGCAGGATCCGGTGACCGCCGCGATCCCGGTGGTCATGGTCAGTTTCGTCGCCGACGCCGCCATCGGCGAGGCCATGGGCGCGACCGCGACCCTGCCCAAGCCGGTGGATTGGGCACACCTCGATGCCACCCTGGCGCAGCTCCGCGGCATCGGCGGCCAGGTGCTGGTGGTGGACGACGACGCCGACATGCGCGCCCGCCTGCGGACTGCCTTCGAACGCAGCGGCTGGTCGGTGCGCGAAGCCGAGAACGGCGCCGAGGCGCTGACGCTGCTTGATCCTGCGCCTGACCTGATCGTGCTGGACCTGACGATGCCGGTCATGGACGGGTTTGCTTTCCTGCACAGCTTGCGCGCGTTGCCGAGCGGCGCGGACATCCACGTCGTCGTGCTGAGCGCCCGCGACATCACCTTCGCCGAACGGCAGGAGTTGACCAGCGCCGACCGGATTTTCAGGAAGGGCGACACCGATCTGTCCAGCATCGCGGCCGAGCTCAGCTCGTTGCGGAAGTGAGGCCCTGGGGGGCGCACGCCGATCCGACCGGAGCGAGCATCGGTCGGATCGGAGCTAGCGGCGTTTCCTTCGTCTGAGCTGGTCGAAATAGACGATCACGACGATCAGGACGCCGGTGATGATGCGCTGCCAGAACGGGTTGACGTTGAGGAGGTTGGCGCCGTTGTTGATGGTGGTCAGCAGGAGGGCGCCCAGCAGGGGGCCGATGACGCTGCCCACCGCGCCGAAGAGGGAGGCGCCGCCGATCACCGACGAGGCGATGGATTGCAGTTCCCAGCCGTCGCCGGTGGTGGCGACGCCGACCGAGATGCGGCTGGCGGTGAGCACGCCGGCGAAGGCGGCGAAGGCGGCGGAGAGCATGTAGGCGAGCAGCACGGTGCGGCCGATGGAGATGCCGGACAGGCGGGCGGCCTCGGCGTTGGAGCCGACGGCATAGAGGTGGCGGCCCCAGCGCGTGTGGTGGAGCAGGACGTAGGACGGCAGGGCGATCAGGACGACCATCCAGAACAGGGAGGGCAGGCCGAAGAGGGATCGTTCCGAGAAGTTGGTGAAGGCGGTCGAGAAGCCGGAGACGGTCGAGCCGTTGGTGATCAGCAGGCCGACGCCGCGAAGGGCGGTGAGCGAGGCGAGGGTCATGATGAAGGGGGGCAGGCCGAGGCGAAGGATGCCGAAGGCGTGCATGCCGCCGATGGCGCAGCCGAGGAGGATGGTCAGCGCGACGGCGATCGGGATGGGCACGCCGTTGACGAGCAGGAGGGCGACGACGACGCTGGCGAGGCCGACGACGGCGCCGACGGAGAGGTCGATGCCGGCGGTGATGATGACGAAGGTCTGGCCGACGGCGATGATCGCCCAGAGCGAGGCCTGACGGAGCAGGTTGACCAGGTTGCGCTCGGTCAGGAAGCTGTCGGTGGAGACGGCGAGCAGGGCCCAGACGATCAGGAGCAGGCCGAGCAGGGTCAGGTTGAGCAGGAAGCCGAACCGGAGCTGAGCCTTGGGCTGCGCCGTGGCGACGGCGGTGTCGGCGAGCTGCGACATGTCCGGTTCCCTATCGTCGGGCAGGTCCAGGAGGCGCTGCCTCCTGGTGGGGGATGGGACGGAGCCCCACCCTAGCCGCCGATGGCTTCGGCGAGGATGGCATCGTGCTCGACGGCGCGGTGCGCATGGCTCGCAACCAGCCTGCCTCGGCGGAAGACGTGCAGCGTGTCGGCCAGATCGTAGACCTCGGGCAGGTAGGACGAGATCAGGATGATGCCGGCGCCGGCGCGGAGGAGTTCGGCGAACAGGCGGTAGATCTGGACCTTGGTGCCGACGTCGACGCCGACGGTGGGTTCGTCGACGATGAAGAGCTCGGCGCCGTGGGCGAGCCATCGGCCCAGCACGATCTTCTGCTGGTTGCCGCCGGACAGCGTCATGGCTTCGGCGCCGGGGCCGGCGGTGACGATGCGCAGGTCGCCGATCTGGCGGGCGGCGGCGGTGCGCTCGCGGGCGGCGCTGACGATCGGACCCTGGGAGAGACGTTCGAAGATCGGCAGGTTGAGGTTGAAGCCGACGGCGAGGTTGAGGCAGAGGCCCTGGTCGCGGCGGCTTTCGGGGAGGAGGACGATGCCGCGGTCGATGGCGTCGGACTCGCGGCGGACGGTGATCGGCTCGCCCCGGAAGCGGACGGTGCCGCCGGTGGCGCGCTGGCGGCCGAAGAGGGCGTGGGCGAACTCGCTGCGGCCGGCGCCGATCAGGCCGTAGAGGCCGACGATCTCGCCGCGGTGGACGGTGAGCGAGATGTTCTCGAAGCCGGGGCCGGTGAGGCCGGCGACCTCGAGCAGGGGCTTGCCGAGCGGGATCTGTTCCTTGTGGTGCACCTCCTCGACCGAGCGGGCGACCATGTCGCGGATCAGGGTCCGCTCGTCGGTGTCGGCGACGATGCGGGTGCTGACGAGATTGCCGTCGCGCAGCACGGAGACGCGCTCGGCGAGCAGGAAGATCTCCTCCATGCGGTGGGAGATGTAGACCACCGTGACGCCCTGGCCGTGCAGGCGTCGGATCAGGGCGAAGAGCTGGTCGGTCTCGGAGCGGGTCAGGTAGGCGGTGGGCTCGTCGAAGATCAGGAAGCGGGTGCCGCGGACCGCGGCGCGGGCGGTGGCGACGAGCTGCTGCTGGCCGATGGTGAGCTCGTCGAGGGCGGCGCCGGCGGGCAGACGGAAGCCGAGGTCGTCCAGGATCTGCTGGGCGGCGCGGAGCATCTCGCGTTGGCGCAGCAGGCCGCCGCGGGTCTTCTCCTCGCCCAGGAACATGTTGGCGGCCACCGTGAGGTGGCGGCAGAGCACCACCTCCTGGTGCACGGCGACGATGCCGAGGTCGAGCGCCTCGTGGGGGGTGGCGAGGGCCACCTCCCTGCCCTCCCACAGGACGGTGCCGGCGGTGCGGGTGTAGGCGCCGGTCAGGAGCTTGATGAGCGTGGACTTGCCGGCGCCGTTCTCGCCGACGATCGCGTGGATCTCGCCCGCGCGGAAGGCGAGATCGATCGACTTGAGGGCGTGGGTGCCGGGGAAGCGCTTGTCGAGTTGCCTCAGTTCAAGAAGCCAGGGTTCGGGCACGGCCGCTATGATTTGACGTTGGGATTGAGGAGCTGCTGGGAGCGGGGCGTGTCCATGGTGGGTTTGGTGATCACGGTGACGCCGGTGTCGGTGAAGGCGGGGACGGGCTTGCCCTGGGAGGCTTCCAGCGCGGTTTTCACGCCGTCATAGCCCATGCGGTAGGGGTCCTGGACGACGAGGGCGTAGATGACGCCGTCGCGGAGAAGCTGGACGAGCTTGCTGTCGTTGTCGAAGGCAACGAGCTTGAGGTCGTTCTGGATGTGGTTCTCGCTGACCGCCTGGCCGGCGCCCTGGCCCATGATGAGGTTGGAGGCGAAGACGCCGCGCAGGTGGGGGCGGGCGGTGATCAGGTCGGTCATGATGTTGAGCGCGGTGGTGGCCTGGCCGTCGGCGATGCGGTCGGCGACGACCTTGAGGCCGGGATACTTCTCGGCGAGCTCCTTCTTGAAGCCTTCCCGGCGCTGGTCGAGGGAGCCGACACCGGGGAGCGCGGTGATGATGGCGACTTCGCCGGCAGGCTTGCCGTAGCGGGCAGCGATCGCGGTGGCGAGCGCGTCGGCGGCGCGGCGGCCGCCGGCGACGTTGTCGGTGGTGAGGAAGGCGGTGAAGGACTTGCTGTTGGCGGCGGAGTCGATGCCGATGATCTTGACCTTCTTGGCGGCCTCGGTGATCGGCGGGCCGAGGGCGGCGAACTGGGTGGGAGCGATGACGATCGCGGCGGGGTTCTCGGCGACCGCGTTCTCGAGGATGCCGATCTGGCCGTTGATGTCGGCCTCGGACTGGGCGCCGAGCTCGGGGACCTTGATGTGCAGGTCGCGGCCGGCCTTGCGGGCGCCGGCCAGGACGATCTGCCAGTAGAACGAGGTGGTGTCCTTGACGATCACCGGGATGGTGGTCTGCTGGGCCTGGGCGAGGCCGGGTGCGGCGGCGAGGGCGGTGGTGGCAAGAAGCAACGCCGCGGCGGTGCGCCTGAGCAGGTTGGTCATCGTGTCTCCCATGTGCGTGGCGGCGGTTCTGGGCCGCCATTTCGGAAGAGAGACTAATCGGTCGGTTGCCAGGAGCAAGGGTGGCAAACGGCGGATCGATGCGGTCCGGGTCAGGTGGTCAACTCGTCCGCCGTTTCGAGGTCGCGGCTGAAGCGATGCACAGCGGGCCTAGTCTCTGCGGCGCGGTCAGGTTCGAGATGGAGGGCGACCTTCCTGGGCTGGACGCCTGTCGCTGCCGTGCACATCCATGTCGGCGACAAGGGCGACTACTACGAAATCGGCGACGGCGTGAGGCAGTTCCGGCAGGTGCCGGATTAGACCGAAAGGGTCTGGGGCCGAGGCCCCAGCGGGTCCAGGGCAGAGCCCTGGCC
>CAXUBM010000132.1:0-6020 GCA_964249235.1 uncultured Acetobacteraceae bacterium
GTGGCGTGATGACGGCGGTAGCCGAAGGGCGGGTTGACCACGAGCTGATTGGATGAGGCGAAGATCCTCAGCATCATTGGTGGGTCAAACCGATGAGCTCACATCGATAAGCAGGATCCCTAGGGTCGTGAAGCGTAGGTCTTGGTTCGGTAAAGGTGGCTGCGGGTCCCCGCAACCAACGATATCAACCCCTCGAATCGACGTCGAGAACCACCGACCGGTAGGGAAGCTGATCGGCCAGCCAGCCGAACGTCACCGACACGATTACCGCCAGGTCCTCCGATCGCTCATTGGGACTCCTGCCGTGAACGCTTGAATGCTTCGCCGCGTGCGCGGTGGTGCTGTTCCATGACACAAGCTTATCGATACGGGACTGTCATGGACCGGAAGGCCCACAGGACACCGGGGCGAGCGTCCTTTCGCCTTTTCCGTCGAGCGGCAGGAAGAATGCGCTAATCCGCGCAACCCCCTAAACCGAGAGGTGCCGCCGAACTTCCGCTTGGTCCAGCATCTCGCGCGGGCCCGACAGGACCACGGCACCACGGTCGAGAACCGACAGCGTCTGTGCCAGTGCCTGGGCGAAGTCATAGTACTGCTCGACCAGCAGGATCGCCATCTCGCCGCGCCGGCGCAGCAGGTCGATAACCCGGCCGATGTCCTTGATGATGCTGGGCTGGATGCCCTCCGTCGGCTCGTCCAGCACCAGGAGGCGCGGCCGCAGCACGAGCGCACGACCGATGGCGAGTTGCTGCTGCTGGCCGCCCGAAAGATCGCCGCCGCGCCGGCTCAGCATGGTCTTCAGAATCGGGAACAGATCGAAAATCTCGTCCGGCACGCGGCGCTGGCGACGCGGCAGCACGGCGAATCCAGTTTCCAAGTTCTCCCGCACCGTCAGCAGGGGAAAGATATCGCGACCTTGCGGCACCCAGGCGATGCCGCGGCGTGCCCGTTCGAAGGCCGGCAGCCTCGAAATCTCGGTCCCGTCCCAGCGAATGGCGCCGCCGCTGATCGGATGGGCGCCGGTGATCGCCCGCAGCAGGCTTGTTTTGCCAACCCCGTTGCGGCCCAGGATCGCGGTGACGGCGCCGGCCTCCGCCGTCACCGAAACGCCGCGGAGAGCGAGCGCCGCGCCGTACCGCAGGTCGATGCTCCGAACTTCGAGCAGCGTCAGCGCCCCAGATAGACGTCGATCACGCGCGCATCGGCGCTGACGTGATCGAGCGTGCCTTCGGACAGCACGGATCCTTCGTGCAGCACCGTCACCCGCACATCGAGCGCGCGCACGAAATGCATGTCGTGCTCCACCACCACCACGCTCCGCGTCCGATTGATGTCGCGCAGGAGATGCGCCGTCTGCTCCGTTTCCGCGTCGGTCATGCCGGCGACCGGCTCGTCGACCAGGAGCAGTTGCGGGTCCTGCGCCAACAGCATGCCGATCTCGAGCCATTGCTTCTGCCCATGGCTGAGGCCCCCGGCGAGGCGACGTCGGTGTGCGGTGAGGCGAATGGTCTCCAGCAGCGCGTCGATCTTCGCCCTTTCCGCCGCCGTCTGTAGGCTGCGGAGGGTGAACCAGGGGCTGCGGCGGCCCGCGAGCGACAGCAAAAGGTTGTCCCATACCGTGTGGCTCTCAAAGACGGTCGGCTTCTGGAACTTGCGGCCGATCCCGAGCGAGGCGATGGCCGGTTCGTCCAGCCGAGTGAGATCGCTTGACCCGCGGAAGACGACGATGCCCGCATCGGGTCGGGTCTTGCCGGTGACGATGTCCATCATCGTGCTCTTGCCTGCACCGTTCGGCCCGATCACCGCCCGCATCTCGCCGCGCGCGAGCGTCAGCGACAGGTTGTTGATGGCCCGAAAGCCGTCGAAGGTCTTGGTCACCCCGCCGAGGTGGAGCAGGTCGTCGCTGGGCGAAGGGACGGGGCTGTGCGTCATACCGCTTCCTCCGAGCCGCTTTCCCGAAGGTCGGCCGCCCTCGCATCGAGCGCCGCCGCTCCCTGCGGCTCGTCGATCGTCGGCAGGCGCGCGACGATGCCGCTCCCTGTCAGCGTGCCGAGTATCCCGCGCGGGAGGAACAGCGTGACGAGGATAAAGAGGCCGCCGAGCGCGTAGAGCCAGGCGCCGGGCAGCGCGCCGGTCAGGACCGTCTTGCCGAAGTTCACCAGCACCGCGCCGAGAACCGCGCCTGAAAGCGTGCCGCGACCGCCGACGGCCACCCAGATCACCGCCTCGATGGAGTTCGCGGGTGCGAACTCGCTCGGGTTGATGATGCCGACCTGCGGCACGTAGAGCGCGCCGCCAACGCCGGCGATCATCGCCGACACGGTCCAGACCACCAGCTTGTAGTATTCCGGTCGGTATCCAAGGAAGCGCGTGCGGCTTTCGGCATCGCGCACCGCCACCAACACCTTGCCGAAACGGCTGGCGACGAGCCAGCGAGCGAAGAGGAAGGCCACGGCGGTGGCGAGCGCGGAGAGCAGCATCAGGCAGGTGCTCGTCGTGTTGCTGCCGAGCGGGAAGCCGGCGATGTCCTTGAAGTCGGTCATGCCATTGTTGCCGCCGAACCCCATGTCATTGCGAAAGAAGGCGAGCAGCAACGCGTAGGTCAGCGCCTGGGTGATAATCGAGAGGTAGACGCCGCCGACGCGGCTCCGGAAAGCGAAGAAACCGAACACGGCGGCAAGGACGCCCGGCACCAGCAGCACCATGAGCAGCGCGAACGGCAGATGGCTGAATCCGTGCCAGTACCATGGCAGGTGCTTAAGGCCGATGAAGATCATGAAGTCGGGCAGGTTGGCATTCGCGTAGACGCCGCGTGCCCCGATCTCGCGCGTGAGATACATCCCCATGGCGTAGCCGCCGAGCGCGAAGAAGGCGGCGTGGCCCAGCGTCAAGATGCCGGCAAAGCCCCAGACCAGGTCGACCGCGAGCGCCAGCATGGCGTAGCAGAAATATTTGCCGGCGAGTCCGACGACGAAGTCAGACACGTGCAGCGCGCTGTTCGGCGGGACCGCCAGGTTGCCGAGCGCCAGCACGCCGGCCGCGCCGACCACGACGAGCGGCGTGATCGCGACGGCAAGGCGGTTCATGCCTCCATCGCCCGGCCCTTGATGGGAAACAGTCCGCGCGGCCGCCACTGGATGAAAACAATGATCAGCACCAGCACGACGATCTTGCCGAGCACGGCGCCCGCCACCGGCTCCAGCACCTTGTTCACGATGCCGAGCAGGAGCGCCGCCAGCGCGGTTCCCCACAGGTTGCCGACCCCTCCAAAGACGACGACCATAAAGCTGTCGACGATGTAGTTCTGTCCGAGATTAGGAGACACGTTGTCGATCTGGCTGAGCGCCACGCCGGCAATGCCGGCGATGCCCGAGCCGAGACCGAAGGTCATCGCGTCCACCCAGGGCGTGCGAATGCCCATGGCGGAGGCCATGCGGCGGTTCTGCGTCACGGCCCGCATCTGCAGACCGAGCGGCGTGTAGCGGATCACCGCCACCAGCGCGGCAAGAACGGCGGCCGCAAACAGGATGATAACGAGGCGGTCGAGGGTGAGGGTGAGACCACCCAGCATGACGTAGCCGCTCATCCAGTCGGGTGTAGCGACATTCTGATTCTCCGCCCCGAAGATCGAACGTATGCCCTGCTGCAGCACGAGGCTGAGCCCCCAGGTGGCGAGCAGCGTTTCGAGCGGCCGGCCATAGAGGAAGCGGATCATGCACCGCTCGATCAGGACACCCAGCGCGCCGGCGACGAGAAAGGCGGCTGGAACGGCGACGATCAGGCTGCCGCCGAACATCTGCGGCACATAGGCGCGACAAACCTGCTGCACGCAGAACGTCGTGTAGGCGCCGATCATCACCATCTCGCCATGGGCCATGTTGATCACGCCCATGACGCCAAAGGTGATCGCGAGCCCAGCGGCGGCGAGCAGCAGCACCGAGCCGAGGCTGAGGCCGTAATAGACCGTCTCGAGCAGGTTCCAGAGCTTCAGCCGGACATCGATCCGCGCGATCGCCGCGGCCGCCTGGGTCGCGATCTCGCCGCGATCGCCGCGAACGGACTCGAGCATGTTGCGCGCCGCGAGATCGTCGCGTGCGGCCACAACACGGATCGCGGCGAGGCGTTCGGGTGTCGTGCTGGCTGGCGAGAACAGCCGGTCCGCCGCCTCCGCCTGCCTGAGCGCGCGGCGAACGGCAGCATCGGTTTCATGCGCCAGCGCGGCACCCACCGCCGGCAGCGTGGCAGGCGAGGGCGAAGCGAAGATCGCCTCCGCGGCTGCAAGACGCTGTCCCGGTCGCGGCGAGGACAGATCGAGCAGTCCGGTGGCGGTCGCGATCGCGCCCTGCACCATGTCGTTGGCGACGACACGGCGGATCTGCATCGCCGGTGGTGCCGCGATGACGGCGCCGGTGCGCGCTTGCAGCCACTTGCCGGTCTGAAGATCGTGGACGAACAAGTCACTGTGCGGGCGCGGGTAGCGCCAGGTATATAGTTCGTTGTCGCCAAGTGCCGCCAACACCGCGCGCGCGCGCGGACCGCCCGAGAGCGCGACCTGCTGCACGCTCGCCACGATGGCATCGTAATTCGGCGAGGCAAGGCCGGCATACGGATCATCGGCCGTGTCGGCGCGCGCGTGGGAGGATGCGAGGAGGGCCAAGAACAAGGCGCGGAGGACGACACGGAGCGCACGCGTTGTCGTCCATGCCGTCCCGGTCCGTGCGGATCGGCGCATGGCGTGTCCCGACAGACCGTCTGTCACGTGCCCGCGCATTGCCCGTCAGGTCTTCCTGGCGCTTGAGCCCAAACACTTCCCCGCGGCGACGTCATAATTGCCGCAAGCCATGGGCGGCAGCCAGTCGCCGATCAGGTTCTTCGACTCCGGCAGGTAGGGCGACCAGGGCTGCGCGACGACCAGACCGGGAGTCTGCCAGACGACGTTGAACTGCCCGTTGCCCTCGATTTCGCCGATCAGCACCGGCTTGGTAATGTGATGGTTGGGCATCATCGATGCGTAGTCCCCCGAAAGGTTCGGAACCGCGATGCCGATCATCGCTTCGATGACCGCGTCGTGGTCCGTCGTGTTCGCCTTCTCGACCGCCTTGACCCACATGTTGAAGCCGATGTAGGCGGCTTCCATCGGATCGTTCGTGACGCGCTTGTCGTTATTAGTGAACTTCTTGAAGTCGGCGATGAACTTTGAGTTCGCCGGCGTGTCGACACTTTCGAAGTAGTTCCAGGCCGCAAGGTGGCCGATCAGCGGCTTCGTATCGATCCCGGCCAGTTCCTGCTCGCCAACACTGAAGGCGACGACGGGAATATCAGTTGCCTTGATGCCCTGGTTGCCGAGTTCCTTGTAGAACGGGACGTTGGCGTCGCCGTTGATGGTGGAGACAACGGCGGTCTTCTCGCCGGAAGAGCCGAAGCTTTTGATCTGCGAAACGATCCCCTGCCAGTCGGAATAACCGAAGGGGGTGTAGTTGATCATGATGTCGCTGTCGGCGATGCCTTTGGACTTCAGGTAGGCCTGCAGGATCTTGTTCGTCGTGCGCGGGTAGACGTAATCGGTGCCGGCCAGTACCCATCGCTTCACATGCACGGTATTCATGAGGTAGTCGACGGCCGGGATCGCCTGCTGGTTGGGCGCCGCGCCAGTATAGAAGATATTGCGGCTGCATTCCTGGCCTTCGTACTGGACCGGGTAGAAAAGTATCCCATCGAGCTGCTCGAAGACGGGCAGCACGGACTTGCGCGACACGCTGGTCCAGCAGCCGAACACGGCGGCCGCCTTGTCGACGCTGAGGAGCTGCTTCGCCTTTTCGGCGAAAAGCGGCCAGTTGGAAGCGGGATCGACGACGACCGGCTCCAGCTGCTGCCCCAGCAGGCCGCCATTCTGGTTCTGCTGGGCGATGAGCATCAGCATGACCTCCTTGAGCGGGGTCTCGCTGATCGCCATGGTGCCGGAAAGGGAATGGAGGATGCCGACCTTGATGGTCTCGTCGGCCGCGAAGGCGCGGGAGACG
>CAXUBM010000133.1:0-3081 GCA_964249235.1 uncultured Acetobacteraceae bacterium
CAACCCGAGGAAGCCGGCATGGACATCAAGCGAGCGGGCACTCAGCCCTCCGGCAAGGGGCCGGCGGACTGGTTCACCGGAACCGTCCGGATCGACCCGCTGTTCACCGCACCCGCCCCCGCGCGCGCCGTTGCGGCGCTCGTCACCTTCGAGCCGGGCGCGCGGACCGCCTGGCACACGCACCCTCTCGGCCAAGCCCTGGTGGTGACCGCCGGCTGCGGCTGGGCACGACGGGAAGGCGGCCCGGTCGAGGAGATCCGCCCGGGTGACGTGGTCTGGTTCCCGCCGGGCGAGAAGCACTGGCACGGCGCCACCGCGACCACCGCGATGAGCCACGTCGCCGTTCAGGAACGGCTCGACGACAAGGCCGTCGACTGGCTCGAGCAGGTCGCCGACGCCGACTACGCCCCGCAGCACCCGGACTGACGACGAGCACTGAAGATAGCATGACATGGATGCACCCCCGCCGATGGTGACAGCATCGATCCCGAAACCCTGAGGAATGTCCTCGAGCATGGCGCCGTGGCGTGCACTGATCCGCGACCCCGCTGATTTGAACGGGGCGCCAACCCTAGCCTTTCCGCCGGCCCGCACCAGCTCCGGCTGAACGACTTGGAACGCTATACGATGTCGGCGTCTTTCTGGCTCTACCTCGACGCGATCCTCATGCTGGCCGGCGGCGCCGGGATCCTCGTGGTCGGCAAGTCGCGCACGGGCAAGGAACAAGCCCACACCATGTATCACGGCATCGTGCCGATCATCGCCGCGTGCGCGTATTTCGCGATGGCGGTCGGCCAGGGCAGCGTCACCATCCGCACCGCCGATCCCGCCGGCCGGCTCTTCTACTTCGCGCGCTACGTCGACTGGTCGTTCACGACGCCACTCCTGCTCCTGCCGCTCGCCTACACCGCCGTCCATTCCCGGCTCCGCCGCGGCGACCTGATCGCCGGCATGCTGCTCGCCGACCTCATGATGATCGTCACCGCCTTCGCCTTCGGCGCGTCCGTCACCGAGTGGGTCAAGTGGACCTGGTATCTCGTCTCCTGCGTCGCCTTCTTCGCCGTGCTGTGGGCGATGTGGATCCCGCTGCGCCGGGAGAACGCGTCCGAGACGGCGGTCGTGCAGTCCACCTACCGGCGCGATGCCACCGTCCTGACGGTGCTCTGGTTCATCTACCCGATCATCCTCGTGGTCGATCCGGACGGCACCGGCCTTGTCGGTTCCGCAACCGGTGTCGCCCTGATCGCCATCATCGATCTCCTGTCCAAGCCCGTCTACGGACTGCTCAGCGTGGCGGGCATGGCGCGCATCACCGACGAGGAGCTCGCCGACGCCACGCCGATCCGACGCCGGGCAGCCTGACCGCCGCCCGGACGCGACGGTCCGGCCGGTGCCGAACCTGATCGAGTCCGCGATCCGGGCGGTGGCCGAACGCGGCGTCGAGCGGATCGCATCGTTCAACCGCCGTCGGCTGTCGCGCACGGCCACCTCGTTTGGAACCGGCATTCACGCGCCTGTCCGTGCCGAGCTCACGCTCCTCGACCTCGCCGTGACCGGGTCGATCCCGCCTGGCCTGCACGGCCGCTATCTGAAAATGGGAGCCAACCCGGTCGATCCCGATCTCGCCGGCCAGCACTGGTTCCTCGGCGACGGCATGGTCCACGGCCTCGCTTTGCGAGCCGGCAAGGCGCTCTGGTACCGCAATCGCTGGATCCGTTCTCGAACCGCCGCCGCCGCCCTCGGCAAAGCCGCGGCGCCCGGCCCACGCCGCGGCCGCAACGACACCGTCAACACCAACGTGGTCGCCATCGACGGCCGTGCCTTCGCGCTCGTCGAAGCCGGCAGCTATCCGGTGGAGCTGTCCGACACGCTCGAGGAACAGCGCTACAATCCCTTCGACGGCACGCTTGGCGGCTCGTTCTCCGGCCACCCGCACCGCGACCCGCGGACGGGCGAGCACCACGCCATCGCCTACGACGGCAACATCGGCAACACGGTCCGCCACGTCGTCGTCTCGGACGCCGGCCGTGTCGTCCGCGACGTCCCCGTCGCGGTTCGGCACGGCCCCTGCATCCACGACGCGGCCTTCACCGCGCGTTTCGTCATCGTGCTCGACCTCCCCGTCACCTTCTCGATGCGCGCCGTCCTCGGCGGCCATGTCTTTCCCTACCGCTGGAACCCCAGGCACCGTCCCCGCGTCGGCCTCTTGCCGCGCCAGGGCCTCGACGCCGACATCACCTGGTGCGACCTCGACCCATGCTTCGTCTTCCACGTCGCCAACGCCTATGACGACGCCGACGGCACGGTCATCCTCGACGTCATCGCCTACAGGACCATGTTCAGCTCCGGTGGCGCCGGCCTCGACGCGCTCGGCCGCCTCGAGCGCTGGACCATCGATCCGGCGACCCGTCGCATCCGCCGCCGCGTCATCGACGACACCGCCCAGGAATTTCCGCGCATCGACGATCGGACGTTTGGCCAGCCTCACCGCTACATCTACACCGTGTCGGTGCCCCCCGACGGCGACCCGCAACTGTTCGGCGCGACCACCCTGCACAAGCACGACCTGCTGACCGGCGGCCGCGGCGTCCACCAATTCCGCGACGACCAGGTGCCCGGCGAGTTCATCTTCGTCCCGGCAAGCGCCGATGCCGCCGAGGACGAAGGCTGGCTTCTTGGTCTCGTCATCGACCGTGCCGCCGAAGCCACCGACTTCACCATCCTCGACGCGCGCCGCTTCGAAGCACCACCGGTCGCCACCGTCCGCCTACCACACCGCATCCCGCCGGGCTTTCACGGCAACTGGTTCCCGGACAGGAGACGAGTCGCCGAACCGTAGACGAGCAGGCTTGAACCACGAAGCGTGACCGCTCCCTGTTCGGCCTGCACGGCGCGAGGCGAGGCCCGGGGCTCTGCCCCGGGACCCCGCTGGGGCCGGCGGCCCCAGACCCGCCGCCGGAAGGAACTTATGCGGCTAGCGTCGCGCGGGCCGCCCGAACCACCGCCTCCGTGGTGATGTCGAACTTCTTGTAGACGTCGCCGATCTTGCCCGACGCGCCGAACTCGTGCATGCCGACGAAC
>CAXUBM010000133.1:3091-5953 GCA_964249235.1 uncultured Acetobacteraceae bacterium
AAACGGCCCTGCACGCCGATATACCGCCCCCACGACATCTCCACCGCCGCCTCGACCGCCACCCGCGCCAGCGTCTCGCCCATCACCGCGCGCTTGTAGGCCTCGTCCTGCTCCTCGAACAGCAACCGGCACGGCATCGACACCACCGCCGTCGGCACGCCCTCCTTCTGCAGGATCTCGCGCGCCTCGACCGCGAGATGCAGTTCCGAACCCGTCGACATCAGCGTCAGCCGGCGCGGCCCGCCCTTCGCCTCGGCCAGCACGTAGGCGCCCCGCGCCGAGCGGTTCTCCGTGCCCGCCTCGCGCCGCAGCAGCGGCATCGGCTGCCGCGACAGCGCGATCAGCGCCGCCCGTCGCGGCGCATCGAGGATCGCCTCCCAGCATTCCGCCGTCTCGATCGGGTCGCCCGGCCGGAACACCGCCAGATGCGGAATCGCCCGCAGCGCCGCCAGTTGCTCGATCGGCTGATGCGTCGGCCCGTCCTCGCCCAACCCGATGCTGTCGTGGGTCATCACGAAGATGGTGCGCACCTCCATCATCGACGCGAGCCGGATCGCCGGCCGGCAGTAATCCGAGAACGTCAGGAACGTGCCGCCATACGGGATCAGCCCACCATGCAGCGCGATCCCGTTCATCGCCGCCGCCATCCCGTGCTCGCGCACCCCGTAATGCACGTACGACCCCTGATACGCGCCGGGCTTGATCTCGACCTGGTTCTTCGCCTTGGTGTTGTTCGACGGCGTCAGGTCGGCCGAACCGCCGAGCAGCTCGGGTATCGCGTCGAACAGGTGGTTCAGCACCGCGCCGCTCGCCTGCCTGGTGGCGAGCTCCTTGTCGCCGGCCAGGAACTCGCGCCGCGCCGCCGCGATCGCCTCCCGCCAGCCGTCCGGCAGCTCGCCGCGCGTGCGCCGCTCGAAATCCTGGCGCAAGCCCTCGGGCGCCCCTTTCACCCGCTCCGCCCACGCCATGCGTCCCTCGCGCCCCTTTGCGCCGATCCGCCGCCACGCCGAGAGCAGCTCTTCCGGGATCTCGAACGCCGGCGCCGTCCAGCCCAGCAGCTTGCGCGCGCCCGCGATCTCCTCCTCGCCGGGCGCGTCGCTGTGCGCCTTCTGCGTGCCGGCCTTGGTCGGAAAACCGAACCCGATCACCGTCCGGCACGAGATCATCGACGGCTTGTCGGTCACCTTCTGCGCCTCCACGATCGCCGCCCGGATCGCGTCGGTGTCGTGCCCGTCGATCTCCTGCACGTGCCAGTGGGCCGCACGAAAGCGCATCGTCTGGTCGTCCGACACCGCCAGGCTGGTGGCGCCGTCGATCGAGATCGAGTTGTTGTCGAAGAACGCGATCAGCTTGCCGAGCTTCAGGTGGCCCGCCAACGAGATCGCCTCGTGGCTGATCCCTTCCATCAGGCAGCCGTCGCCCATGAACACGTAGGTGTAGTGTTCCACCAGCGCGTCGCCGAAGCTCGCATTCATGATCCGCTCGGCCAGCGCCAGCCCGACCGAGTTCGCCAATCCCTGCCCGAGCGGTCCCGTCGTCGTCTCGATGCCGTCGGCGTGCCGGTACTCCGGATGCCCCGCCGTCTTGGCGCCGATCTGGCGAAAACGCTTGAGCTCGTCGAGCGTCATGTCCTCGTAGCCGGTCAGATACAGCAACCCGTAGAGCAGCATCGACCCGTGGCCGTTCGAGATCAGGAAGCGGTCGCGGTCGAACCAGTGCGGGTCGGCGGCATCGAAGCGCATGAAGTCCGAGAACAGCACGGTCGCGATGTCGGCCATTCCCATCGGCATCCCGGGATGGCCGCTCTTGGCCTGCTGCACCGCGTCCATCGCGAGCAATCGGATGCAGTCCGCCATGTCGCGCAGATGCTGATCCCGCGGCGGCGGCACAGTCTTGGGTTCCGGGGCGGTCTCGCTGTCGGCCATGATCTTCTCCTGACGGTTCAAGCACAATGGTGACGTCGTTACGCCTCGGCCGCGGCCACGTTCCTCCCGCCCGGCGGCCGCGCCGCCGCCCTGCTTCGCCGCCCTACTTCGCCGAGAGCAGCTCGATGTCGAAGATCAGCGTCGCATCCGGCGGCACCGCGTCCCCGGCGCCGCGGTCGCCATAGGCCAGCGCCGGCGGGATCACCAGCGTCCGCTTGCCGCCCACATGCATCGTCGCCACCCCCATGTCCCAGCCCTGGATCACGTCGCCCTGGCCCAGCGTGAAGCTGAACGGCTGGTTGCGGTCGCGCGAGCTGTCGAACTTGCGCCCGCGCTTGCCGTCCACGTCGAGCCAGCCCGTGTACTGCACCGTCACCGACTGCCCCGGCTGCGGCTCCGGCCCGCTGCCCACCACCTCGTCGTGGTATCTCACGCCCGATGCCATCGTGATCATGTCCTCCGCCAGAGCGCGCCCACCGGCGGCGACGCCCAACAATCCCAACCCGACCAGCACGATCCGCCGCAGCATCGTCTCCGCTCCTCCAAGGCCGCGACGGCCCTAGCACAGCCGCGCTTCAGCGCCACCCCGCTCGCGCCGTCTCCAGCGTTCCCGGCGCCAGCTGCACCGTCAGCTCGGCGATCCGGTGCGCCGCCGCCACCACCCGGTCCAGCGCCTTCGCGCGCTCCGCATCCCGCACCTCGCGCAGCACCGCATGGAACTCGGTCTCCAGCCTGGGCACCACGTGCGCCTGCCCCAGGCTCACCTCGGCCAGCCAGTTCGGCATCCCGAACGTGATGTCGAGCTGGTGGCCGAAGAAGTAGCGCAACGCCCCTCCTTCGTCGTGCACCGGCGAGATGAACAGCAGGTTCCAGAACGGCTCCCCGTCCCGCCTGTAGTTCACGATCCATTCGATGCAGCCCTGCTGCGCCTCCAGGC
>CAXUBM010000134.1:0-3032 GCA_964249235.1 uncultured Acetobacteraceae bacterium
CCGCGCGCCGAGACGCCCGAGCGCGGCACGCCCGCCCTCGCGGTCCTGGTCCGGGCCGACGCGGAAGCCGCGCGCGCGACCGAAACGCTGCGCGCGAGCGGCGCCCTTCGCGTCGAACCGGTCACCCGGACCGACGCGACGGTGCCGGACCCGGTCGGCCCGGCGGTCTGAACCCGGTCAGCTCACCCGGAGATTGGTCGCAGCCTGCTTGCCGCGTTCCGTCGTCACCTCGTAGCTGACCGCCTGCCCCTCGTTAAGGACGCGGAGCCCGGCCGCCTGGACCGCAGTGATGTGCACGAACACATCCTTGCCGCCGTCCTGGGGCATGATGAAGCCGTAACCCTTGGTGGTGTTGAACCACTTCACCGTACCCGTCGCCGCCATCGCACGCTCCGATCACGCCAAGGTCCCGGGCCACCGCAGCGGCGCCGTTACGATATCCGACCGGAATGGAGCAAGGATGTAACAACGAGTCAACGAAATACCGGCGCAACGAAAAGGGGCGACCCGATGGGCCGCCCCTCCTGCGAAAGCGCTTGGACGAGCGAGCGAACGGACGATCAGAAGTCCATGTCGCCCATGCCGCCGCCAGGCGGGCCACCGGCCGGCGCCTTCTTTTCCGGCTTCTCGGCGATCATCGCTTCGGTCGTGACGAGCAGACCCGCGACCGAGGCCGCATCCTGCAGCGCCGTCCGGACCACCTTCGTCGGATCGATGATGCCGGCCGCGACGAGGTCCTTATACTCGCCGAGCTGCGCGTCGAAGCCCCAGTTGTACTGGCCGTTCTCGAGCACCTTGGCCGCGATCACCGCACCGTCCTCGCCGGCGTTCTCAACGATCTGCCGAAGCGGCGTCTGCAGCGCGCGACGGACGATTTCGATCCCGACCTTCTGGTCCTCGTTGCGATACTGGATGCTGCCGAGCGCCAGCGAGGCGCGCGCGAGCGCCGTGCCGCCACCCGGGACGATGCCTTCCTCGACCGCGGCGCGGGTCGCATGCAGCGCGTCGTCGACGCGATCCTTGCGCTCCTTCACCTCGACCTCGGTCGAACCGCCGACCCGGATCACCGCGACGCCGCCCGCGAGCTTCGCCAGACGCTCCTGGAGCTTCTCGCGGTCGTAGTCCGAGGTCGTCTCCTCGATCTGCGCCCGGATCTGGTTGCAGCGCCCCTTGATGTCGTCGCCCGAGCCGGCGCCCTCGACGATCGTGGTGTTCTCCTTCTCGATGAGAACCTTCTTGGCGCGACCAAGCATGTTGAGCGTGACGCTCTCGAGCTTGATGCCGAGGTCTTCCGAGATCACCTGGCCGCCGGTCAGGATCGCGATGTCTTCCAGCATCGCCTTGCGGCGATCGCCGAAGCCCGGCGCCTTGACGGCGGCGATCTTGAGCCCGCCGCGAAGCTTGTTCACGACCAGCGTCGCGAGCGCCTCGCCTTCCACGTCCTCGGCCACGATCAGCAGCGGGCGGCCGGACTGCACGACGCTCTCGAGGAGCGGCAGGATCGGCTGGAGGCCCGAGAGCTTCTTCTCGTGGATGAGGATATACGGGTCCGCGAGGTCCGCGACCATCTTCTCGGCATTGGTGATGAAGTACGGCGACACGTAGCCGCGGTCGAACTGCATCCCCTCGACGACGTCGAGCTCCGTCTGGATGCCCTTGGCCTCCTCGACGGTGATGACGCCCTCGTTGCCGACCTTCTGCATCGCTTCCGAGATCATCTCGCCGATCTCGGTCTCGCCGTTCGACGAGATCGTGCCGACCTGGGCCGTCTCGCCAGGGGTCGTGATCTTCTTCGTGTTCTTCTTGAGCTCCTCCACGACGACGGCGACCGCGAGGTCGATGCCGCGCTTCAGGTCCATCGGGTTGAGGCCGGCGGCCACCGCCTTCGAGCCCTCGCGGACGATCGCCTGCGCGAGCACCGTCGCGGTGGTCGTGCCGTCACCGGCGATGTCGTTGGTCTTCGAGGCCACTTCGCGCACCATCTGGGCGCCCATGTTCTCGAACTTGTCGGACAGCTCGATCTCCTTCGCGACCGTCACACCGTCCTTGGTGATCCGGGGCGCGCCGAAGCTCTTGTCGATCACGACGTTCCGGCCCTTCGGACCGAGTGTCACCTTCACCGCGTCGGCGAGGATGTCGACGCCACGCAGCATACGCTGACGGGCATCCGTGCTGAAGCGCACGTCCTTTGCAGCCATGTTCTTTGTCTCCGTTCAGGACAACGATTAATTGGTCGAGAGGCTCAGGCGGCCTTCTGGGAAGCGACGCCACCCTCGACGATGCCCATGATGTCGCTCTCCTTCATGATGAGGAGTTCCTCACCATCGAGCTTCACCTCGGTGCCGGACCACTTGCCGAACAGCACGCGATCGCCGCTCTTCACATCGAGCGCCGTGATCTGACCCTGCTCGTTGCGGGCGCCGGGACCGACCGCGACGACCTCGCCCTCCATGGGCTTTTCCTTCGCGGTGTCGGGGATGATGATGCCGCCCGCCGTCTTCTCCTCGCCGGTCAGCCGGCGCACGACCACCCGGTCGTGCAAGGGACGGAAATTCGCCATTTGGGACGCTCCTGGCCCGTCATTCAAGACGGACCTTCGCTTGCCGCTTCCAACTCCAAGACCTCGGCCACCGAAGCGGTCTCTGGCGACGACCGGGTCTGGCACTCCCCTAAGGCGAGTGCTGACTGGGATGTAGTCGAGCCGCTCCCTGGGTGTCAAGCATGGCAGCACTCCGAGGGCGGGAGTGACGACTTGTTCAAAAATGTTTGATCTTCCCTCCGCAAGCTTGGCCCTCACCATCTTCGCCGACCGCGACGCCGCTGATGCGCTCCCGGGCCGGCTTCGTCGCCGACGGCGCCTCCGCTGACGAATACGAGGTGGTGCTCCGCTCCGACGGCCGCTTCGTCATCGCCTGCTACGACGAGGAGGGCAACCTCCTCGGCAATTGCTAAGGGAAGCCGCGAATGACTTGGCGCCTCTTCACCTTCTCCTACGTGCACCCGAACACCGGCAACGAGCTCACGCTCGACTG
>CAXUBM010000134.1:3042-5448 GCA_964249235.1 uncultured Acetobacteraceae bacterium
ACTGCGGTGCCATCAACGAAGTCGGGGCGCTCGTAAGCGCTCCGCACTTCCTCCATCGCGAGAACGTCCGGATGCCTCGCGCATGCCGGGGATCGAAGCTCAAGCCGACGCCGATCTGACTCCCTCGCAGCGTCGCCGAACTCCGGCTGGGGGCTGACCATGCCCAAGAGCTTCACGGATGCGCTGGAGCGGTTCGACCTCGCGCACATCGCGCACTTCGCGGCCGAGTTCCATGACGCCGAGCTCGGCCGGCCCGACGGGACGAAGGCCGATCTCATCGAGGCGCTCCGCCAAGATCTCCGCCGGCGCGCCGACCTGGTGCCGCTCGATTCCTCGGCCAGAGAGGGCCTCACGCTCATCTTCGAGGCCGACCGTGCCGGCATTCCCGACCGCATGTGGAGGTGCTGACCGATGCTCGATCTCCTCTCGCACGCGTGCGCGGCGGCACTCGGCGCCGGCACCCTCGCTGTCCGCGCTCTTCCGTGTCGACGTCCGAACGGCGCGCCGCTAGGTCGCCGACCCGGCTAGCATGCCGCCGGCGATCACCGATTGGTTCGCCGAGCTCACCGAGCTCGTCGAGCGTATCTCCTGACACCCGAGAACAACGATTGTAGCGCGTAGCGCGGGAGCTCCCATGAACATCGCCTTGGCGCCGACCGGCGCCCCAGCCGCCACGACCACCTACCAAGCGACGCCCGTTGTGATGCCTCGTCGCTTCGAGGCGCTCGACGGCCTCCGCGGCTTGGCCGCGCTCGGGGTGCTCCTCTACCACGGCCTCTACTGGAGTTCGTTCTCGCCGTTCCAGCACGGCTACCTAGCGGTCGACTTCTTCTTCGGCCTGTCAGGCTTCGTGATCGCGGCCGCCTACGAGAAGCGGTGGCGCTCCGGCCTTGGCATCGGTGCCTTCTTCGGCCGGCACCGCTTCGTCCGGCTCTACCCGCTCCTCGCGTTCTCGACGCTGGTCGGGTTCGCCGGCGCGTGCCTCGGGCTCGCGGGCGACAACCCATCCACTCCGCTCGACTTGTTGCGGCAGCTCTTCCTCCTGCCGCGCTACTCGACCGTCGGGAACGCGGCGCCCTACCCGCTCGACAACGTGCAATGGAGCATCTTCTACGAGCTCGTCGCGAACGCGGTCCACGTCCTGTTCCTCCGGCACATGCGTGTCCGGTCGCTCCTGGTCGTGTGGGCCGGCGCGGCGCTCGCCCTGCTTTGGCTAACCTACCGCTACGACACCTACGACGGCGGATCGAGCGTGCATCTTTGGCGCATCGGGCTCGTCCGGGTGGTCCTGTCCTACACCGCGGGCGTGATCCTCTGGCGTGCCTACGTGGCCGGCCGGCTGCCGACCATCCCGGGCGGATGGATCGCCGGCTCCGTCCTCCTCATGGCGTGCCTCGCCTTCCCGCACAGCTTCATCCGCCACCACTGGCAGGACGAGGCGATCGTGCTCTTCGTGTTCCCGGTCGTGATCGCGGCGAGCGTCGGCCAGATCCGGTCCCGCCTGGTCGGGCGGACGTGCTCGGTCCTCGGCGACCTCTCATACCCGGTCTACCTCCTCCAGGTGCCGCTCTTCTGGCTCCTCGGGGCGGCGCTCCGGCACACCGCCGCGCCGAAGCCGGTCGCCGTGTCGGCAACCATCGGCGCCATCATCCTCGCCTCATGGCTCGCGTTCGTCTTCTACGATCAGCCGATGCGCCGCACGCTCGATCGGCTCCTCAAGACGCGAGTTACCCACGCCGGCACGACCGCGCCTTGATGCGCGAGAACGAGGGTTATTGGAGATGGACACTGGTCGAAATGGCGCCCAATCAGAACAGCTCGTTCCGCACCTGCCGGTTCTGGGAGACCGAGGGAGGAGTTTGGGGAGACTGTCGCCGGCACGCACCCCGTGGGATCGTCTTTCAGGGAGATTTTGTCCCAGACCGGCCGGCCACAAAGGAGCACTCTTGGTGCGGCGAGTGGCAGGACGAGGGCCGGGTCGCCCCAGTAGGACCGACCGGGCCGAGACCGCCGAACCCGAGCCGATCAAGCTGACTTGGATGACTGGCACAGTCCTCACCGATTCTATTAAGGTATGCCCGATTTGGGTCAACGGTGCGCTGGTAGTCCGAGTCGACGACTTCGAGCGCGAACTTCGGAACTACCGCCTTCGCCGATTGGGGATGGTCCGATGAACGAGAACGATCCCGAGGCGCGAGAGAACGGGCTCGACGAGACGATTTCGTTCGACAGGCTTGGCGAGGCGCTCCGCATCCCGCTCTTTCCCGAGACAAAGGTCGTTTTGGTCGCTTGCGATCGCGATCCAGTGTCGGGGCGACTCACTGGCCCGCGGGAGCAACGGGCCAACTGCCCGCGCCAGACGCGCGCGGAGTGGCGCCGCGGCCTCAAGGGGCGCCAGGACAGATC
>CAXUBM010000134.1:5458-5932 GCA_964249235.1 uncultured Acetobacteraceae bacterium
TAACGAGCGGTTGAAGATCGGTGCCGCCTTACTGGAGCGGCGTCGCCATCCAGGCGATATCAGTGGGCGTCCGGGTGCCCTTCGCGGGCGTGCTCTTCGGGCTCAACAAGAGGAGCGCCGGCTTCATCCTGGTCGTCTCGTGCTTGTGGTTGGTGGCCATTCTGCGCCTTTGAGATGGGTCGATCGATCAGGCGGTTCGCCGCGCTCGCCGCCAAGCGCCCGACGGCAGGTAGCCTCGCGTGACGCGATGGTGCGCTCCAGCAGCAGGAGCGCGCCATGTCCCCAGACCCTCTCTCTCCAGCCGAACGCCAGCTATCCGCGCGTCGGAACGTTAACGCCGGCGCCTTCACGCAGGCGATCCCCATGACGCCAAGCATCCCCAAGCCCGCCGGCCGCGCGGTCGGATGCGCGATCACGACCGCCGGCACCGCCACCTTCATCTTCGAGCAGGGATCGAGCGTCATCGTGCTGCTC
>CAXUBM010000135.1:0-5915 GCA_964249235.1 uncultured Acetobacteraceae bacterium
CCTCCTCGGGGTCGCGCTGGACGCCGGCGCCGGTGAGGAACAGCAGGCCGAGGGCGCGGGCGGCGGCGGCGTGGCCGGCTTCGGCGGCACGCCCGTACCAGATCGCCGCCTCGGCGTAGTTGGGGGGCAGGTCGCCGCCGCGGGAGTAGAGGTCACCCACCAGGGCGGCGGCCTCGATATCGCCGGCGAGTGCCGCGCGCCGGAGCCAGCTTTCCCCCTCGGTCGGATTTCGGGTCACGCCGCTGCCCTCGGTCAGGGCGAGACCGAGGCGGGCCTGAGCAGAGCGGACGCCAGCGTCGGCGGCGCGCCGGTAGAGCCGGATCGCCTCCTGCGGCTCGCGGGCCGTGCCGGCGCCGCGCTCCTTCATCACGCCGAGCAGGGAGAGTGCGGTGGGCAGGCCGGAGTCGGCGGCCTTCTGCAGTTCGGCGGCGCCGCTCGCGTTCTGCTCGGGCGTGGTCGCGCGGCGCATGATGGCGAGCGCGGTGCCGAGATGGCCCTGCGGACTGCCCGCCTCGGCGGCGCGGGCATACCAGGCGTCGCCGGCGTCGAGGGCGCGCAGGTGCTCGGGCCCGGAGGTCAGCACGTAGCCGACCAGCGCCTGGCCTTCGGGCGAGCCGTTGCGGGCCGCCTCCGTGGCCCAGCGCAGGGCCTCGTCGTAGTTGGGCTCGGCCTCCTTGGCGCCGGCACCGCCAGCGCCGCGCGCGAAGACGTCGCCGCCGCTGTTGGCCAGGCCATAGAGATGCAGGGTGGCCAGCGTGGACTGCGCCTCGACCCAGCCGGCGGCAGCACCCTTCTCGATCCACAGCGCGCCATCGGTGCGGCTGACCGGAACGCCCGCGCCCTGCAGGTAGGCGCGGCCGATCCTGAAGCAGGCCTCCGGGATGCCGGCCTTGGCGGCCACGACCAGATGCGGGAAGGCTTCTTCCGGCTTGCCTTCGTCGGTCAGTGCCGCGGCCCGGCGGAGCCGCTTCTGGGGCGACATGACGAAGGCGAGACGGTCGATCATCGTCATGGCGCTCAAACCGTGTTGGTCGTGGCGGAAGCCGGCACGGCGCACGCATCCGGTGTCGTCGGACGACCCGTCACGGTTCGCGCATGCCCTCGCGGAACGCGGGGATGACCGAGCTGAGCATGAATTGCATGATCGTGCGCTTGCCGACCCGGATGTCGGCGCTGACCGGCATGCCGGGCGTGAGGTGGAAGCCACGCGGCGTCTGCCGGAAGTTGTATTTGTCGATGGCGATCCGTGCCCGGTAGTAGAGCGTGCCGCCGTCGCCGGCGATGCTCGTCGGACTGGTGGTGCCCGCCTTGTCGGCGTTGAAGCTGTCGGCGCTGATGTTGGTCACCGTGCCCGAGGCGCCGCCGTAGGTGAGGTAGGGCAGCGTCTGGAACTTGATCGTGGCCGGGTCGCCGACGCGGACATAGCCCGACTGCGAGGCGGGGATCCTGGCATCGATCTCGAGCGGGCTGTCGGCCGGAATGAGGGTGATGAAGTCGGATCCGGGCGACAGGACGGAGCCCACCGACACCTTGGCAATACTGAGCACGGTGGCCGGCTTGGCGGCCTTGAAGATGACCAGCTTGTGGCGGAGGTCGGCGCGGGACAGGTCGTCGCGCGCCTGGTAGAGCTTGCGCTGCGCTTCGGTGAGGTCGGTGTAGACCTGGGCCTTCCAGTTCTTGGAGAAGGCGTCGCGTTCGGCCTGCAGCGAGGCGATCTTGGCGCGGGCGGCGTTGACGCTTTCGATCGCGTCGGCTTCGGAGCGCTGCATCTCGGCCACGGAATCCTCGGCGGCGAGGCTGTTGAGCCGGCTGCCCAGGGCCTGGGCCTGCAACTGCAGGCGCATCGACTGCACGTCGGTGGCGAGCTTCAGGCGCTCGGCATAGGCGGCAATGCTGGCCTGGTAGCCGGCCATGTCGGCCTGCTGCTCGGCGATCTGCTGCCCGTAGCTGTTGATGCGCGAGCGATATTCGGCCTGACGCTGGAGGAAGGCGGCCTCCTGGCCGGTGGAGGCCGGATTGGTCATGTCGGGCTTGAAGTCGACGCCCTGCGCCTCGGCCTCGTGGCGCGCGACCTCGGCCGACAGGCTCTCGACCTGATGGTGGAGGTTGACGACGTCCGCCTCCGACATGGTCGGGTCGAGGCGGGCGAGAATCTGTCCGGGCTTGACGACGTCGCCGGAGCGCACGTCGATCGAGTGCACGATCGCCTGATCGAAAGGCTGCACGACGATGGTGCTGTCGACGGCGTCGAGCGTTCCCCGGCCGGTGACGACGCGGTCGAGCGGGCTGACGCAGGCGATGATGATCAGGGCGGCGCAAAGGCCGGTGACGATCATGGTCGTGGAACGGGCGGCCGGCGAAATCGGCGTCGCCATCATGCCGGCGCTGGGAGAGTGGAACTCCAGCAGCGCGCGCGGCATGTCGTCCTCGGTCGTCTTCTTGAGGCGGCGGCCGCCTGCGACGGTGATGTCGTTTGCCATCGATCAATCGTCTCCCTGGGCGAGCACGGGGGCCGGTCCGGTGGTGCCGCCGCGGCGCTGCGAGTCCAAGTGGCGGTTCTGCTGCAGCCAGAGCTGCCGATAGATGGCGCAGCGCTCGACGAGCACGTTGTGGGGGCCGACGTCGAGCACGCGGCCCTTCTCCATGACCAGGATCTGGTCGCAGTCGACGAGCGAGGACAGCCGGTGGGAGACGATCACCATCGTCCGGCCCTTGGCGATGCGCTGCAGGTTGGCGTTGACGAGCGCTTCGGATTCGGGGTCGAGCGCGCTGGTCGCCTCGTCGAGGATCATCAGCTTGGGATCGGAGATCAGGGCGCGCGCGATGGCCAGGCGCTGACGCTGGCCGCCGGAGATGTTGGTCGAGCCTTCCTCGATCCAGGTCTCGTAGCCGGCGGGCATGCGCTCGATGAACTCCTCGGCACCCGCGAGTCGGGCGGCGCGGACGACGTCCTCGATCGACAGGCCGGGGCGGTTGGCGGTGATGTTGTCGCGCACCGTGCCGCGGAACAGGAAGTTGTCCTGGAGCACGACGCCGAGCGAGCGGCGGAGATGGGTGAGATTGATCTCGCGCAGGTCGACGCCGTCGAGGCGTAGATAGCCGGTATAGCCGCGGCTGACACCCTGGAGGAGGCGGGTGAGCGTCGACTTGCCGGAGCCGGAGCGGCCGACCACGCCCAGCATGGTGCCGGCGGGGATGGAGAAGTTGACCCGGTCGAGCGCCATCGTGTCGCTGCCCGGATAGGCGAAGTTGAGGTCGGTGAAGGAGATCGCGCCTTTGAGCTCGGGGCGCATGCCGGTGGTCAGCGCCTTGGTTTCGGTGGGCTGGTTGAGCACCGACCCTGCTTCGCCGAGGGCCGCCTTGACCTCGTTGAGGTCTTCCAGCAGGCGGGCGAAGCTGACCAGCGGCTGGGCGACGCGGCCGCCGAGCATCATAAAGGCGACCAGGCCGCCGACCTCAACGCCGGAGGCGTTGATCAGGACGAGATAGGCGCCGACCAGGATGATGCCGAAGCTCATGAAGCGCTCGATCGGGGTGACGAGCGTGTTGACGGTGTTGGCGAGGCGGCTCTCCTCGAATCCGGCCTCAGCGGCGGCGGCGACGAGCTGGTCCCACTCGGCCTTGCGGGCGGGCTCGAGCGCGAGCGTCTTGACGGTGCGGATGCCGGCCACCGTCTCGTAGAGAACGCTGCCCTTCTGGTTGTTGCGGAGGGCGGTCATGCCGGCCTTGCGGGCGAGCGGGCCGATGAAGATCGCGATGATCACGCCGAGCAGGCCGGCGCAGGCGATGATCATCCAGGCGAGCGTCGGCTCGAGCCAGAACAGGAACGGCAGCAGCACGACCAGGGTGAAGCTGTCGAGGAACACGTTGAGCGCGCGGCCGGTCATGAAGGAGCGCAGCCGGTAGACCGATGAGACCCGCATGATCGTCATACCGGCCTGGTTGCGCTCGAAGAATTCGAGCGGCAGGGCCAGCAGGCGCGAGAAGATGTGCAGCTGCAGGCGGACGTCGATGCGCGTCGAGATGACGTTGGTGATCTCGCGCCGGGCCCAGCCGAGCAGCGTCTCGAAGGCGGTCAGCACGATGATGATCGCCGTCATGGTGACCAGCGTCGCCATCGAGCGGAACTGCAGGACCTGGTTGATGACCTGCATGATGATCAGCGCGGGCAGGATGGTCAGCACGCTGAGCGTGATGGAGGCGACGCTGATGTCGCGCAGGCCGCGGCGCTCGTGCATGCAGAGCTTGAACAGCCAGCGGATGTTGAACGGCTGCTCGTCCTCGGTCGCGGTGCGCGAGCGGCGGACCAGGATGACGTCGCCGGTCCAGACCTGGGCCAGGCGCAGCTCGTCGACGGCGACGGCGGGTTCGGCCTCGTTGCGGTTGGGGTCCTTGAGCCAGACGATGTTGCGCTGCGGGTCGGCGCTGACCATGATGCCGGCGGAGCCGTCGCGGAACAGCAGCACCATAGGCGGCTGCTCGGCCATGCGCACAAGGTGCCGCCATTTCAGGCGCATCGCCTTGCTGATCATGCCCTGGTCGCGCAGCCAGCTCACCAGGGTGGCGGGCGAGGGCGAGTCTTCGCCGACGGTGCCGCGGAAGTCGCGGACGTCCATCTCGACGCCGTGATAGCGGGCGGCCGCGATCACCGAACGCAGGCGCGCCAGCGTCGCGGCCGGGATCCCGCTCTCATGCACGCCGCCGGCGTGTGCGACCTGCTCGTCAATCGGCTCGTTCGGTCGATCCACGTGGCTACCCCTCGACTAGTGCGCCCTTGGTGTCAGTCCGGGCGCGCGGACGGAATTCTTGCCGGCCTAATGCCGTCGGCGCGCCTCCATAGGCTGGGGCGGACCGGGTCGCGCGTTCAAGACGCGCCCTCCCATACGTCAAACGGGCCTCGACATGCCACAAAAGAATGCTTCGCCGAGAGACGAACCCGTGGGCTCGACCCGTTTTCCTCCACCTGGCCGCCGTCTATATCTTGCTCGACCGGACTTCAACACACGTTTCATTGTTATCGCGTGCTCGAGGGATGCGGGCGAAAGGGCGGCGATGGAGATCAGAGCGGCACGGCCGAGCGATCTGACCGAGATCCAGGCCATCTACGCCCACCACGTGCTGCACGGCACGGGCACCTTCGAGGAGGTGCCCCCGTCGGTCGAGGAGATGGGCGGCCGGCTCGCCCGGGGACTGCGCGACGGGTATTGCTGGCTGGTGGCGGCCGACGAGACCGGGATCCTGGGCTTCGCCTATTACGGGCCGTTCCGGGAACGCTCGGCCTACCGGCGCACCGTGGAGGACAGCATCTACGTGCGCGACGATCTGCGCGGCCAGGGGGTGGGCCGCGCGCTCGGGCTGGAGCTGATCGACCGGGCGACCGCCGCCGGCTTCAGGCAGATGCTGGCGCTGATCGGCGATTCCGACAACGTCGCCTCGATCGGCATGCATGCGAGCCTGGGCTTCGCGCGTTCGGGCGTGCTGCGCGACTCGGGCGAGAAGTTCGGGCGCGTGCTCGACGTGGTGATCATGCAGCGTAGGCTTTGAGGCGCTCGGGCCAGGGGGCTCCGCCCGCCGGACGGCCAAGCGGCGCGCCCCTTCGATTCCGGGACTCGAGTGATCGCCCGTGACGGGCGCCGGCCGGATCCCGGCGTCGCTGGGCGAGACGGGCGCCTGGACGCTGTGGGTCGCGGTGGTGCTGACCGGCCTCGGCACCGGGGCGGGCACGGCGGCGCTGCTGCTGCTGCTCGACCTGGTCCAGCACGCCGCCTGGCCGGGACCAGGCACGCTGCTGGATGCGGCACGGCGGGCCGACGCCGCGCGCCACCTCATGGTGCTGCTGGCGGCGGGGCTGCTGGTGGGCTTGGCGCAGTGGACGCTGAGCCGGCTGACGTCGGGCAACGCCACCGACATCAACG
>CAXUBM010000136.1:0-5858 GCA_964249235.1 uncultured Acetobacteraceae bacterium
ACGTCGTCGACTTCGACCCGATCTTCGCGGCGTTGATGGCGGCGTCGGACGGCGGCAGCGGCATCCTTTACCGGCCCGACGACTACGCCAGACCGTTCCTGCCCATGGGACGGCGCCTGGCCGACCAGGCGGACGAAGCGGCGTCAAACGGCCTCAAGGCAGATGCCAAGGACCTCTATCTGCGCGCGGCGGCGGTCTACCGGATGGCGCGCTTCCCGGTCGCCCGCTCGTCTCTGGGCCAGGAGGCCTGGGAGAGGGGCAAAGCCGCCTTCGAGCAGGCCGGACGGCGGTTCGATCCACCGAACCGGCCCGTCGCGATCCCGTTCGGCCAAGCCGACCTGCCGGACGGCGATCGGCCCTGGCGAAAAGCCCGGCCATCATGCTCTCGGCGGGTGGCGCCAAACGACGCACGGGGGTCCGAACCGTTTGCACTCTCGTTCTTCGCGACTATGGCGTTACAGGCAGCCTAGCAGAACGCCTACTTGCCCCTTTGCGGGTGTGCCGGCTTGAACATCCAGCGACATAGAAATCCTTGAAAGCCAGTCCGGCCCGGCGGACTGGCCAGGTTCAGGTTGTAACCAGCCTCAGGGCGGGCACTCCGAGCACCTGCGCGAGACGCTGCTGCATGGCGACGATCATTGGTAGTGGGCGCCAATGGATGGTCATACCTGACACGAGGCCGTCAGGATCGACGTGCATGTCGTCCACGCCCTCAACCGTGACGTCACCGGCCGTAATCGTCACGAACACGGCCGCGTTGGTCTCGGCCGTCACCAGATCGGTCACCTCGAATTTGTCGACGACCCGCAGCAGCACGCTCAGCAGCTGATTGACGGCCGCCTTGCCGTGAACCGGATCGGCGAGGATCGGACTGCGCAGGACGACGTCCTGGCTCATGTGTACGGACAGGCCGGCGACGTCACCGCGATGCATTGCGTCGAGGAAAGGCTTGAGGTGCGTCATGTCCATGTCGGTCCCCCGGGCTACGTGACGGAGCTGATGGACGGATGCACCTGGTTGTAGGGCACACGTCGGGAACGTAGCCTTGACGTGATGTCACTCGGCCTTTCCGACCTGTCCCTCGTTCAGCTCCGCTGCTTCGTCGCGGTGGTCGAGGCTGGGTCGCTGGCCGAGGCCGGACGCCGGCTGGGCCTGACGGTCTCGGGTATGTCAAAGACCATCACGCGCCTCGAAACCTCGACCGGTGTCCGGCTCCTGCATCGGTCGTCCCACGCGCTGTCGCTGACCGAGGCGGGTGAGCAGCTGATCGCGCCGGCGCGGGACGCGCTCAACGGAGTCGCCCGTACGGAGGCGTTGCTGGGGGAACTCGCGGCCGGGGGGTCGGCCGGGCGGGTCCGCGTCAGCGCGCCAACCGCCTTCGTCCGCACCTGCTTGGTGCCGATCCTGCCCGACTTCCTCGACGCGCATCCCTCGATCCGTCTCGACCTGCGGGCAAGCGACACGATCGTCGATTTGGCTGGCGCTGGCGTCGATCTGGCGCTTCGAAGCGGTCCCCTTGGCGGGGTGCCCGGCCATGTCGGCCTGTCTTGGTTCCGCTTCTCCTGGGTGGCGGGCGCGAGCCCGGCCTACCTGGCCAAGCACGGCGTTCCCAGGAAGCCGGAGGATCTCGACAGCCACGAACTCATCGGCTTCCGGAACAGCCGCACCGGGGTCGTTGAAGGTTGGCAGTTGGCCGGCGTGACCTCACCCGTCCCGTCCTCGACTTGGCGGATGGTGCTCGATGACGGGGAAGCCGCGTGGCGCGCCGCGATCGCCGGGATCGGAATTGCCTGGGCACCCGACTGGCTGGCGGCCGAGGCGCTCGACGCCGGGACAGTGGTGGAGGTGCTGCCGGAATGGCGCGGCAAACCGACGCCCATGTCGATCCTGCGTCGGGAGGGCGGTCCGGTGCCCGCGCGTGTGCAGGCGGTGGTGACGTTCCTGCGGTCATCCGCGAAAGCAATTCCACCCCGACAGCCTCGTGACCTGCCGAAGTCGAGATAGCCCCTACGCCATCTAAGCTGACGTCCTCGGTTCCGGAAAAGCCGAGCTACAATCAGGGGAGGGGTCCGCCTTCGCCGCCTGGACGGGATCAAGCCATTCCATGACCGCGTAGTTGAGCGCCCCTCGCTTCCCGTCGGCTACCCTGCCTGGCTCAAGGACCTGAAAACCGAGATCCGGCAGGCGCGGCTGCGCGCCACCCTCGCCGTCAACAGCGAGCTCATCTCACTCTACTGGCGCATCGGGCGGGACATCCTGGAGCGGGAAGCCGAGCAAGGCTGGGGCAGCAAGATCGTCGCCCGCCTCGCCGCCGACCTCCGCGCCGCCTTCCCCGACACGCGTGGTTTCTCCTCGGCCAACCTGCGCTACATGAAGGCCTTCGCCGAGGCGTGGCCCGATCCGTCAATCTGCCAGTGGGTTGTTGGTAAATTGCCCTGGGGCCCGAACATCGAGCTGCTGTCGGTCAAGGATCCGGCCGCGCGGCTCTGGTACGCCGAGGCGACAATCGAGCACGGCTGGAGCCGCACGGTCCTCGGCGCGTAGATCGACACGCAGGCGCACGCGCGACATGGCAAGGCGCTGACGAACTTCGCCCGCACCCTGCCGCCCAAGACGTCCGACCTCGCCCAGCAGGCGCTCAAGGATCCCTACCAGTTCGATTTCCTGACGCTGCGGCAGGCTGCGCACGAGCGCGACGTGGAACGCGGGCTGATCGCGCGCGTCAAGGATCTGTTGCTGGCACTCGGTAAGGGCTTCTCGTTTCTCGCCAGCCAGCACCACCTCAAGGTGGGCGGACAGGACTTCTACGTCGACCTCCTGTTCTACCATCGCCGGCTACGCTGCCTCGTGGCCGTCGATTTGAAGACGGGACCGTTCCGGCCGGAGTACGCCGGCAAGATGAACTTCTACCTCGCCGCTCTCGACGACCGAGATCGCGAGCCCGGAGACAACCCCAGCATCGGTATCTCTTGAGTGCTACTGAGCTCCACCAAGACAAACGGGCCGGAGGGCTGAGCAATGACGGTCCCCGCGAGCGGTTTGTGCCCAAGATCCGCGACGAACCGATCCGGGAGGTGGACCCCGGCTTCACGTCTCGAAACACGTCAGGTCTGAACGCGACCGAACTCGTGGCGCTCGACCGGGCGCTCGGTCGTCTGATGAGCACGGGGCTTTCGGAGTACGAGGCGAAACGGGCCTTGCACGTGGCCGTAGCGGAATGGCTGCAGCCGAGCGAAGCGGCCGAGGCGGCCCTTGAGCGGCTGCTGGCGTGGCGGTGATACCAGCCCTGTCACGCCGGCACAGTAGCCTCCAAACGGGCTCGGATCACCTCAAGCCGCTCGCCCGCAAACACCATCTCAGCGCACGGCTTCTGGGCCGCCGAAACGGGATCGTAGGTCAACGTGCAGTTGGCAAACTGCCTGCGGTTGCCGGTGTCCAGGTAACTCTCGGCCGGCGCACCCTCGGCCAGTAGGATGGCGTGGTGCTCCAGCTCTACATGGTAGAACGTCACTGTGTCTCGATGCTCTGTCACGATCGTCTCGCCGTTCACGAGCAGGCCGGCTTGGACAAGCACGCCGTCGAGGTAGAGGCCGTGATCGGCTGACACAGTCAGATCCCGAGCCGGCACGTGGTGCCCTAAAGCGTGTGCTCGTACCCGGATTACATCTCCGCCTATTTGGCGGCGATGGCCGACCCAAATGACTCGCGCGACGTCGCCTGTCGAAAGCGTGACCGTATCGTTCCGAACCAGCATTTCAACCGAACGGTCACCGCTTGGTGTTCCGATCAAGCTGCCGCTTGCGAAACAAGGGACATAGGTGATGACGAACTGCCCGATGTCGTGGGAGAAAGTGACATCGAAGTTGCCGATTGTGTATTTGCCAGCGAAGAAGAAGAGGTTGGGAATGGAGCCTGCCTGGCTGACGGTGAGCACGCCGTCGGAAAAGCTTGACGTGATCGGCGCGAGTTCGTCCTCCTTAAACCCGGCGATTGTGTCGCCCGCGCCGAAACCGGTGATGGTGCCTGTGTAGTTCGGATCGTAGCCGAAGATCAGCATTCCACCCGAGCTGTTGAACGTGATCCCTTTATTGAGAGGTTCCCCACTCTCCGCGTCGGAGATGAGGACGGTGCCCCCGTTCGCGATCTCAATCTGCCCGGTTCCGGTGACGCCTTGAGTGTCAAACGTGATCTCCCCGCCATCGTCGAAGACGCGACCGTTCAGCGTTGTTGGACTGTTCGAGGGATAACCGTCAAAAGTGTTGCCCTCGAAAAGCAGTGTACCGCCAGTGTCCACGGTCACGTCGCCGTTGATCGTGACCTCGTCGCCCTGTTGCGGCGAGATCATGAGTTCTTGATCGGCCCCGACGTCGACCGCCCCGTCAACCGTCTGCATGATGAGACCGATGTCACTGTTGGTGCCGTTGTTGGCGGTGACGTCGAGTGTGACCGGCGCATCGACGGTGCCGAGCTCGCGGACGATGAGATTAGGCGCGAAGGGATAAGCCAATCCGTCAGGCGAGCCGGAGAGGCTACCGGCGCTTCCACTCAGATCAACCGTCAGGCCTGACACAGTCCCGGCGGTCGCATCTACGCCGGTCTGTAAATCGTTGTCCGAAGTGGGAACGGTGTTTTCGAATACGTTGGCGATGTCACCGGCCGCCGGGATTACACCCTCGCTCCAGTTCGCCGGGTCAAACCAACTTCCGCCCGGCGGACCCGTGTAGGTGTCAATCGCCATGAGCTGGCCTCCGGTCACAATTCATCGCGGGACAGACCCTACGTTTGTGCGAGGCGCTGCCACAACTAACGTACGTGCGAGCGCACAATGCGTTTGGGCCGAGCTACTCGCTGTCGGGCCCAGCCTCCACTTCGTCATGAGGCAGGTCGGGCAGATCGACGCGATCGAGCAAGTCTGGCCTGTTGTGCTTCGGGGAGTTGACGTCCCGACTCACCGGCCGGGAGCGCAGCACGTTTCCTCGGCTGGTTGAAGCAGGTCGATTGAATTGCCCACCTTCTCGCCAAGCCAGACTGACCAGTCTTCACGCCCTAGAACGACTGGCATGCGATCCTGGATCCGGCTCATAAGCCGGTTCGCCGCAATGGTCGCGATTGTGAAGGTCCGCCGGATCTCGCCGTCTGGCGCTCGCCAGCCTTCCCATAGGCCAGCCAACGCGAGGGACGCGCAGTCATTGGGCGCGAAGGCGTTTGGCTGCTTGCCGGTCGGCGTCGTGTCCCATTCGTAGAACGCGTCATGGGCACGATGCAGTGTCGGGCTTGGAAGGCGGCTCGGAACATGCCGAAAGTCGCGATCGTCTCAGACTGGACGTTGATCCGCTTGCGGCCGCCCATCAGGTCCTTCTCGGAGGAGGGGCTTAGTCCCCTGCTCAGCGGATCAAGCCGCCGCTCGCCGATCTCGGGGTGCCGCCGCACCACGAGCGCGGACTGGCTCGGTGCCACGTTCCATGACGGCGGATGGTTCGGCACCTCGCCCATGGTGGCGAAGACGCGGCGCATCTCGTAAGGCGGGTGGGAGGAGGAACTGGTCAGCCCCGGGTCGTCCGAGACAGAGGCTAGTTAGCGCTTAATGGCAGACATAAAGGACGCGCCCCCCGGCCGGTCCGCACAACCTTCACCGAGGCGGATCGCCTCGGTCTACGACGAGGCGACCCGTGACGCCGTCGAGCGTTTCGCCGGTGAAGTTGATCCTGCGAAGGCGTTGGAGGGTCGGCGGTAGCAGGTCAAGGTGTCGGCACCGGCCGCTTACGCTCCACCGGGGCAATGGAGCACGGACCCAACACCGACACGACCGCCAAACCACATCTGAGTGACGATCAGCTGCGACGAACAGAGACCGGCTT
>CAXUBM010000137.1:0-5796 GCA_964249235.1 uncultured Acetobacteraceae bacterium
GGATCAGGGGGTCGGGCTGGTCGTCGTAGACCTGCTCCAGCTCCTGGGTGCCGGTGCGGCGCTGATGGTTGGCCTGGCCTTCGCGATTGTAGGAGCCGCCGTTCGACGCCTGGCCAGCGCCGCCACCGTTGTGAGGCGCGTGCTGGCCGCCGCCCTGGGACTGGTTCTGCTGCGCCTGGGTCATGGCGTTGAGGATGCGGAAATAGTGTTCGGCGTGCTGGAAATAGCTCTCGGCCATCACCCGGTCGCCGGAACTCGTGGCGTCCCGGCCGAGCTGCAGGTATTTCTCGAACAGCTGCTGGGCGGTTCCCCTGATCCGCAGGTCCGGACCGCTCGAATCGAAGACGTGGTTGCGATTGAGGGGAATGTTGCCGTTGTGGTGGCGAATGGGACCGCCACCGCCACCGCCACCCGACCGATGGTTGCGACCACGCATGCGCTTCATGTTCATCTCTCGGCTTTCGATATGTTTCCCCGCGGTCGGCTCGACACCGCGTCCGACCCTGTCAACTCGTTCGGCGCCGCCCGTCGGGGCGGTGGACCACACGATCGGTAGAACCGATGGTGCCGTGGCAGGTCGACCAAGGCGTGTCGCCCGGCCCGCTGTCCTCGCGCGGCCGGACCCTAGCCAACGGCGGAGCGGCTGCCAAGATTTTTCGGTCCATGACCAGCGGCGCGCCGCAAACCGAGCGCCCTGACCACACCCTGGAGATCGTGCCGGCGCGTGGCGATCGCAAGGCCCTGCGCTTGCGCCAGGGCCTCGACGGGTCCGCACTGGTCGGCACCGAGCTCGAGCACGGCGAGGCCGCCGCAGGACAGCATGCCGGGCAAGGCGGGAAGCACGGCCCGGTAGGCGCCCAGACCGTCGAGGCCACCGTCGAGTGCCGAGGCGGGCTCGTGCAAGGCCACCTCCGGCATCAGGCCGGGGATGGCGCCGGTCTCGACATAGGGGGGATTGCACAGGACGAGATCGAAGCGGGCCGTCGGCGCGAAGCTTTGCGCCCAGTCGGCACAGAGGAACGCGGCGCGAGCGTGCAGTCCATGGCGGCGCGCGTTGCGTCGGGCGAGCCGGCAGGCCGCCTCGCTGCGGTCGACGCCGACGCCCGAGGCGGACCGGTATTCGGACAGCGCGGCGAGCAGCAGGGCGCCGGTGCCGGTGCCGAGATCGAGGATCCGGATCGGCGCATCGCTGGCCGGACGCATCGACAGGGCGGCCTCGACGAGGGTCTCGGTGTCGGGGCGCGGGATCAGGGTCGAGCGGTCCACGGCGAGGTCGAGCGTCCAGAAACCGCGCGTGCCGGTGATCAGCGCCAGCGGCTCGCGGCCGGCGCGCCGGGCCAGGAGCGGCAGGAGAGGGGTCGGGTCGACGGGGTGTCCGCGCGGGAGGCGCAACAGGGTTTCGGGCGTCAGGCCGAGCGCATGGGCGAGGAGGAGGCGAGCCTCGCGCCGCGGCTGCTCGATGCCGGCCTCCGCCAGGCGGGCCGCGGCCCGCGCCAGGAGCCGGGCGAGGCCGATCGCCTCTTCCTTTGGGCGGCCGATCGACGCACCTTCCTCGCCCATGACATCGCTCTCCTGCCGCCTGATCCTCGCCTGCCTGCTCACGGGCACGGCGTCGGCGGCGCCATCGCGCTTCTCGATCACCGACGAGTTGGCGCCGCAGGAGGTCTCGGAGAACACTGAAATCTATCTCGATGGCAAGCTGATCGACCAGCTGCACCTCGACGGCAAGACCAAGCTGCGGGTGGTCGAGGCGTCGGTCCCCGATCCCGACGACCGCCACCAGTATGCGCTGTGCGGGGAAATCACCGTCCGCCGCACCGACGGCAGGACCGAGATTCACGAGGTCAACGGCACCGGCTACATCTCGGACCTGGCGGGCAGGGACTTCCAGGCCTTGGGTGCCGACGACTTCACGTTCTTCTATCTCGGGGACGCGACGCCGGGGCGGGCGCTGCCCGAGCCGCTGCGCGGGCGGTCGGCGTTGTGTCATCCGCCGGTGTCGTAGGCAGGGCAAGTCGAGGGCTCCGCGCCTGATCCGCTGGGGCCGGCGGCCCAGATCCTGGGACTTGTCGGATGGCGTGTGTCAGGCCTTGCGGAGCCACACTTCGTCGACGGCGTGGGCCGGCCCCTTGCGGACGACCATGCCGGCCCGCTCGCGGGTGGGCAGGATGTTGTCGCGCAGGTTGGGCAGGTTGATGTCGTGCCAGAATCCGCGCGCGGCCTCGACCGCCCGGTCGCGATCGAGGGCGGCGAAATGGTGGAAATACGAGGTCGGCTCGCGGAACACGGTGCGCTGCAGGACGAGGAAGCGCTCGATGTACCAGGCCTCGATGTCGGCGGGGTCCGCGTCGAGGTAGATCGAGTAGTCGAAATAGTCGGAGGCGACGACGGGTGCACGTCCGGTCTGAAGGACGTTCAGGCCTTCGAAGATGAGGATGTCCGGGCGGTCGACGGTCTCGAACTCGCCGGGGACGATGTCGTAGCGGTGGTGGGAGTAGATCGGGATCTTCAGCGACCCCTCGCCACCCTTGAGCGCGATCAGGAAGCACAGCATGCGGCGGACATCGTAGCTTTCGGGGAAGCCCTTGCGGCCCATCAGGTGGCGCTGCTCGAGCATGGCGGTCGGCAGCAGGAAGCCGTCGGTCGCGACGAGGGCGACAGTCAGGTCCGGGCGCAGCGACTGCAGGACGGCGCGCAGGAGGCGCGCGAACGTGCTCTTGCCGGCGGCGACGCTGCCGGCGATGCCGATGACGTAGGGGCGCGCGGTCTCGGGGCGGCCGAAGAAGCCGGAATGGACGGAGCGATGCAAGGCGCGGACCGCGGCGATGTTGAGATTGAGGAGGCGGGCGAGCGGCAGGTAGATCTCGGTCACGTCGGCGGCGGTGACCGGCTCGATCAGGCCGGCAAGCGCGCGCAGCGTCTCGTCGGACAGGGCGAGCGGCGTGTCGGCGCGCAGGCGGGCCCATTCTGCGCGCGGGAAGCGCTGGAAGACGGAGCGCAGGACGCGTCCGGGCATCGGGGCGTCGCCTGTCTGGGGCACGGGCGCGCTCATGCCGCGCGCACCTGGGGCGGCGCGCGGAGCGAGCACGAACGCACGTCGGGTCGGGATCGTCTGTCGATGGAGCGATGTCCAGGCTTGTGGTCGCGACCGCCACGCCCCTTGGGCGTGGCCGGAAACTGCGTGCCATGAGCTTCGACGTCATTGGGAGCTTCGACGTCAATCGCGACCGGGGCGAGATCGTCGTCGTCTTGACGCAGCCGTTCGCCTGGGCAAGCGAGCACGTTCGGCACCATCTCGAGCGCCTGGTCGCGAGCCGGGACGGTGGCGCGGCGGGAGCGCCACGCCGTCCGCGCGAGCCACGCCAAGGGCGGCGCCTGCGTCGCGAGTGAGCTCGCCCGCTCGTAGCCTGCCGGCAGATCGCCCGCTCGGCTCGGTCATGCGCGCCCGGTTGCGGTCTACCACGCCCTGCGTAGGAATGTCGGGGCTTCGTCTTCGAGACGGAGGGCCGCGGCGCCCCGTTAGTCCTGCGCGGCGAGCAGGGCGGTCTGTTCCTCGGTGGCCAGCGCGTCGATGAGGTCGTCGAAGTCGCCGAGCATGACGCGGTCGATCTTGTGCAGGGTGAGGTTGATGCGGTGGTCGGACACGCGTCCCTGCGGAAAGTTGTAGGTGCGGATGCGCTCGGAGCGGTCGCCGGTGCCGACCTGGGTGCGGCGATCGGTGGCGCGTGAGGCGGCCAGGCTGGCGCGCTGCTGTTCGTAGAGGCGGGCGCGCAGGATCTTCATCGCCTTGGCGCGGTTCTTGTGCTGGCTGCGCTCCTCCTGCATCGCCACCACGATGCCGCTCGGCAGGTGGGTGATCCGCACCGCGCTCTCGGTCTTGTTGACGTGCTGGCCGCCGGCGCCGGAGGCGCGATAGACGTCGATGCGCAGGTCGGATTCGCTCACCTCGACGTCGACCTCCTCGGCTTCGGGCAGCACGGCGACGGTGATCGTCGAGGTGTGGATGCGGCCCTGGCTTTCGGTGGCGGGGACGCGCTGCACGCGGTGGACGCCGGATTCGTATTTGAGGCGGGCGAAGACGCTGCGGCCGGCGATCTCGGCCATCGCGCCCTTGATCCCGCCCAGTTCCGATTCGTCGAATTCGAGGGTTTCGAACCGCCAGCCCTTGGTGTCGGCGTAGCGGCGGTAGGCGTCGAAGAGCTCGCGGGCGAAAAGGCCGGCTTCGTCGCCGCCGGCGGCGGGGCGGATTTCGAGAATGGCGCTGCGCTCGTCGGCCTCGTCGCGGGGCAGCATGGCGACCGCGATGGCGTGGCGCAGGGCGGGGATGCGAGCGGTCAACGCGGCGAGTTCGTCCTGCGCGAGCTCGCGCAGTTCGGGATCGGCGAGGAGGCGCTCGGCTTCGGCGTGGGCGCGCTCGGCGTCGCGGAGTTCGGCGATGCGCCTGACGATCGGCTCGAGCTCGGCGAACTCGCGCGAGGCGCGGGAGAAGGCGTCGCCCGACAGGCCGGAGCTGAGGAGGTGCTGGAGTTCGTCGGCGCGGTCGGCGATGCGGTCGAGGCGGTCGTCTTTCATCGGGCGAAAGGCCAGGGCTCTGCCCTGGACCCGCTGGGGTCTCGACCCCAGGCCCCGTCACCCGGGTGGTGGGAGCCGGACACGTCGCCCATCAGCGGTCGGCCAGGGCTTGGAGGAGGAAGCGGGGGAGTTCGGCGAGCGGCACGGCGGTCTGCGCACCGGTGGCCAGGATCTTGACGATGGCGGCGTCGCGGGCGCGATCGTCCTCGCCGAGCAGGACCGCGGCGACGGCGCCCGACTTGTTGGCGCGCTCGAGACGGCGGCGGGCGTTGCCGCGGTAGCTGATCTCGGCCCGCAGGCCGGCTTTGCGGATGCGCGCGAGGATGCGGATGGCGGCCGCTTCCGAGCTCTCGTCGAGGGGAACGACGGCGATGCTCTCCGGCGCGGCTTGCGTCTGGTCGAGGAGGAGGGCCAGGCGCTCGACGCCCGCGGCCCAGCCGATGGCGGGCGTGGGCGGGCCGCCGACCTCGGCGACGAGACCGTCGTAGCGGCCGCCGGCGAGCACGGCGCTCTGGGCGCCCAGTTCGCCGGTGGTGAACTCGAAGGCGGTGTGGCTGTAGTAGTCGAGGCCGCGCACGATGCGCGGGTTCTCGACGAAGGCGACGTCCAGCGTGGCGAGGTGGGTGCGCACGCCGTCGCGGAAGGCGCGCGAGGCGTCGTTGAGCGACGCCTCGATGGTCGGCGCGTCGTCGACCAGGGCGCGGTCCCTGGGGTCCTTGCTGTCGAGGATGCGAAGCGGGTTGCGCTCGAGCCGCTCGCGGCTGTCCTCGGAAAGGTCGCCGCGGTGACGGCCGAAATGGGCGAGGAGGGCGCCGCGCCAGGCGGCGCGGCTGTCGGCGTCGCCCAGGGTGTTGAGCTCGAGACGGACGCGGTGGCCCAGGCCCAGCGCGGCGAGGATGTCGCGGCCGAGCGCGATCGTCTCGGCGTCGGCCAGCGGTTCGGCGGGGCCGATCAGCTCGGCGCCGATCTGGTGGAACTGGCGGTAGCGGCCCTTCTGCGGGCGTTCGTAGCGGAACATCGGGCCGGCGTAGAAGACGCGCTGCGGCAGGGTCTGGGTGAGGCCGTTGGTGACCAGGGCGCGGCAGATGCCGGCGGTGCCCTCGGGGCGGAGCGTCAGGCTTTCGCCGCCGCGGTCGGGAAAGGTGTACATCTCCTTGGTGACGACGTCGGACGTGTCGCCGAGCGAGCGGGCGAAGAGCTCGGTCGGCTCGAAGATGGGGGTCT
>CAXUBM010000138.1:0-5786 GCA_964249235.1 uncultured Acetobacteraceae bacterium
CCGAACCGGACCCGCGTCTCCCCCGCCGCCACCGCCAGCCCGACCCCGTGCAACCCGACGTTCTTGCCGAACGAGGCGCCGACGTCGCTGAACGCCAGCCCCTCCCTGCCGACCGGCGCGTTCATCCCTTCACCGCTCCCAGGCTCAGTCCCTCCACAAGCCACCGCTGCGCATACAGCGCCAGCGCCAGCGTCGGCAGGATCGACAGCACGATCGCCGCCGCGATGATCCCGTATTGGATGCCCGAAGCGGTCACGAAGGCGAGTGCTCCGACCGTCACCGGCTGCTTGTCGGCCGACGCCAGGATCAGCGCGAAGACAAAGTTGTTCCAGGCGAAGATGAAGCTCAGCAGCCCGGCCGAGGCGATCCCGGGAGCGGCCAGCGGCAGGGCGATCTTGGTGAAGCCGGACCACCAGGAATGGCCGTCGACGCGGTAGGCGTATTCGATGTCCGGGCTCGCATCCTCGAAATAGCCGCGAACGATCCATAGGATCAGCGGCAGGCAGATCAGCTGATAGACCCAGACCAGTCCGACATAGGTATTGGACAATCCGATATCCTGGAAGTAGAGCAGCAGCGGCAGCAGGACCAACAGCGGCGGCGCGAAGCGGAACGACAGCAGCGTGAAGGCGATGTCCTCCCCGCCCCGAAACCTGAACCGCGCGAACGCGTAGGCCGCCGGCACGCCCAGCACCAGGGCCAGGGCCACCGAACAGACTGACAGCAGGATCGAATTCCACAGATTGTGCAGGAACGTGATGTCGAGCGCCCCCGACGCCGTCTGCAGCTTGCCCGACAGCAGGGCGCCGTAGTTCCCCAGAGTCGGGTGGATCACGATCGTGGGCGGGATCTGCAGGATCTGGTCGTTGGTCTCGAACGACATCAGCAGGATCCAGGCGATCGGGAACAGGAAGAACACCACCACCACCGCCAGCGCGAGGCCGCGGAGGATGCGCCAGATCCGGTCAGACATGGCCGCGCGCCCTTTCCCGAAGCTTGTGCCACTGTTTCACGAACACGTTCGACAGGACGTAGGTGATGACCCAGAGGATCATCAGCACGGTCGCCGACGCGCCGACGTTGGTGTACTGAAAGAAGTCCAGATACGCCCGGACCTGGAACACCAGCAGGCTGTCGCCGGGGCCGCCCTGGGTCATCGCGTAGATGATGTCGAACTGCTGGATCGAATCGAGCAGCCGGAACAGGATTGCCGTCAGCAGGAACGGCGTGAGCATCGGCAGCGTGATCCGGAAGAACACGAAGCTGGCCGGCACGCCGTCCAGCCGCGCCGCCTCGAACGGAGCCGGTGGCAGGCTGCGCAGTCCTGCCAGCAACAGGATAATCATGAACGGCGTGTAGACCCAGACATCGACCAGGACCACGGTGAACATCGCCGACGACGGTGCGGACGCCCATTTGAAATTGTCGATCCCGACCACCGACAGCACCCAGCTCAGCACTCCGAAGCCCGGGTTGGTCATCAGCTTCCACATCAGCGCCGCGATCGCCGGTGCCGTCATCAGCGGCAGCAGCAACGCGATTGAGATCGCATTGTTCAGCCGCGTCCGCTCACGTAGCAGCAATGCGATGCCGAGACCCAGCAGCAGCTCCACGCCCACCGTCGAGACCGTGTAGATCATCGACACCCGAACGGTGTTCCAGAAATCGGCCGCCTCGAACAGGCTCACATAGTTGCCGAACCAGATAAACCGGCGCGTGAACGGCAGCGCCAGATTGTATCGCTCGAGGCTGTAATAGACTGCCGTGAGGAACGGCACCAGGATGCCGACGCAGACCAACAGCGCCGGCAGGCTCAGGAAATATGGCAGCGCACGCGAGACGAACGGCCGTCGCCGAACGATACCGGTCCCGACGACGGCCTCACTCATCGCCTCAACCCAGACCGGCGTCGCGCATCTGGCCGTTGATGCTGTCGGCCAGCTTGTCCAGTCCCTCGTCAACGGGCACCTCTCCCGCGACCATCTGTTGCAGGCTCGCCGCCCATAACGTCGTTGCGTTAAAGAATAGAGGCTGCGGCGTGAAGTAGATCTTCGCGTCCGGCTGCGTCGCCTTGTAGGTCTCCGGATAGTTGTCGAAGTCCTTGCTCAACCGCGTGGTGAATTCCGAGTCGTTCCAGATGCTCGATCGGACCGGATCGACCATGTCCTTCTTGCGGGCGCCGAACAGCAGGTGATCGGTCCCGGACGCCCACTGCATGAAGGTCCAGGCGGCATCTTTCTTCTGCGAGAAGTTCGACATTGCAAGCGACCAGATCCAAACGTTCGACGTCGGCCCGCTCGCCGACGGGTTGGGCGCGAACGGGGCATAGGCGATCCCGCCATGCAGCTTGTCGTTGCCGCTGTTGGTGAAGTAGCCGAGAATGTCGGCGTCGTAGATCATCGCCGACGCGCCGGCGCCCAGGTCCTGGCCGACCTGATACCAAGTGTAGGTCGACCAGTTCTTCGGCCCGCCCTGCTGCACAAGTTTGACGAACAGCGCGGTGAATTCCTTGGACTGCTTGGAGTTGACCGCCGAGACCAGCTTGCCGTCGGTCAGAAGGAAGTCCTTCGCGCCGTAATTGGTGTAGCCCGACAAGAAGCCCGGATGGATTGTCGCCCAGGACCGGCTGCCGCGAACGCCGCAGCCATACATCGACCCGCCGCTATCCTTCGTCACCTTGGCCGCGACCTCGATCAGGTCGTTCATGTTCTTTGGGAGCTGCAGGCCCATCTTCGCAACCGCCGCCTTGTTGTACGACAGCGAATAGGTCTCGAAGCCCCAGGGGAGCGCCCATTGCTTGGCACCCGGGCCGCCCAGCGCGTCGCCCGGCTTGCCCGACCAGGCGTCCGAGGCACGCAGGTTCGGCAGGACGTCTTCCCAATCGTAATGTGGGTTGGTCTTCGAGGCGTCGTGAATGTACTCGTTGAGGTCGACGAGCCACCCGGCCGGTCCGTACTGCCAGGTCTGGTAGGCGCCGGTCATGAACGCGTCGTATTCCCTCGATCGCGACGACAACGCCGCAGTCACCTTATCGAAATAAACATCTTCGGGGAAGATGTCATATGTCACTTCCATCCCGGTCAGCGTCTTGAGCGCATCGAGGTCGGCGATCATCGCGTCCGCGTAAGGATGCTTGTTGAGCAGCAGCTTCAGCGACGTCCCGCTATGTGCCTTCCAGTCGAAGTCGGCCGCCAACGCGCGCGTCGCCGCCGCGTTGACCAGCAGGTCGGCTCCCCCGACGGCAATCCCCAAAGCGCCAAGCCGGCGCATCAGCTCGCGCCGGCCGAGGCCGCCTCTGACGAAGCTGTCGCAGAGATCCGTTGCTTTCTCGTTCATCGCGTTGAGTTCTCCCAGGGTTGATTGCGGTGATGTCGGGTCGGCAAAAGGGTTCGATCCGTCTCCGGGCACCCTGCTGGTCCGGGTCCGACGAGGCCAGTTCGGGAGCGGCAAGGTGACGCTTCCTGCCGGTAGGTGCTCGGCGTGACCTTCTTGTGCGCCAAGAACTTTCGATTGAAGATCGACAGGTTGTTGAAGCCGCTCTGGTAGCAGACATCGATGCTGCGTGCCTCGCCGTCACGCGACAGCAGGCTGCACGCCAGATGGATGCGCAGGCGGTTGACATACTGCACGAAGACACGCCGGTGGACCGGCGCGAGAATGCGCTCCGGCTACACCTGCAGAGGTCGGCCAGATCGCCCTCGCGGAGCGGACCGGTCAGGTTGCGCTTGATGTGCGCCAGCACGTGGTTGAGCGGCTCGGCCATGTAGTCCGCGGGCGTCGGCTCGAAGCCGGCACGCGCGAGCAGCCGTCGCCCGTTGCAGGCGCCGAGCAGTCGCAGCAGACGGACGAACAACTCGACCCGCCGCCGACCCGACGCGGTCAGCAGATCGGCAAGGATCGGGCCGGCCGCCTCGCCCGTCGCCGCCGCGAACTCAATGCCTCGGCTCGAATCGGCCAGCAAATCCTCGATCGACTTCGATTCCGGAAAGGTCGTCAGGCATCCCGTGATGAACGCCGCCGTGAACTGCACATAAGTGCAGCGACGCTCGACGGCGGCGTCCGACGCGGTCTCGCTGATCCAGTGTTGCGGCAGGTTCGGGCCAGTCATCACCAGATTGCCGGGCACGAACCGCCCCACGTAATCGCCGACGAACGCACGACCGCTGGTCTCGGTGATCAGGTGTATCCCGTATTCGGGATGGTAATGCCACCGCACGGTCCGGAACGGATACCCATGCGAAAACACAAGGAACAATTCTCCGCGGCCGACTTCCACCACTTCGAGGTCGGGACCACACCTCGCATGCGTTCTCGGCCCCGGTGCGCCGCTGTGCAGCGGTCGCATTAGACCGGTGGACTTGCTTGGGCCAGTCGATTGACGGCGAGCGACATGCGAGTTTCCAACCCGGGCCCTGCTTCGAAGGCAGCCTTCTTGAATGGAGGATAACCATCTAATCGACCGAGCCGCTAGCCTGATCTAAGCGCAGGATAGATACTACTTTGTGCAAAGATCGGCTCCTTAGTTAGGCGCGAGACCCCGGATTGCGCCGCCGGCCCGTTCCCCGGCACGCCGGGAGGGGTCGGCGTGCCCGCAGCCGCGGCCTTCCGCTCGGCGCCGCTGGCCTTCCAGGGTTATCGTGCAGTGTTTCTCAGATTTCGTTTTTACGAAGTTCTTGAGAAGGCGTGGCCGACTTTCCGATGATTGGCTACAGCGCGACAGCCGCCTCATTTGCCGGTCGCGTTCAGCTACAGTCGTTCGCGTCCGCAATCCTGGCGAACTCATCGAAGCCCTCAACGCCTCGGACGCCACGATCCTGGTCTTTGACGGACATGGGGATCCGGGTAGCCGCGACGGCGTCGGCGGCGTCGAGCTGAGCGGCAAGGCCTTCGTTGCGGGGCAGGACGCGTGTCCCCCCCCCCATCGCCATCCTGGGGAACAGGATGCTCCGGCAGCCCGCTGGGGGGAGCGACCTCTCGGAGCCGCAGAACACCGCCCCAATCTCGTCCGCTACCGGGAAGTCCAGCAAGTTGCGGCTAAGCACGATCACGGGCGCTGCCAACCGGGAAATTCGCGGGGTGGGTGTGTCCGCTTTCTGCGACTGTCTTCTCCGGAGCGGCTTGTCCGCTTTCGGCCATCACCGGACCTCAATCACCAACTTCATGACGCAGGCCTGCGCATGGCCCAGAGCTCCGCCTACTGCTGATCAGAAAACAGCTCGGTTTTCGGAGCGCTCGTCCGCTCCGGCCGTTTCGTCTTTGGCCCACGCCGACTGAATCCAGCCGTTGCCACCGCGCAGAAAAGGTCGGAGGCGGTCCGAGCCGTCTCGGGCGTAAGCGGTCGGTTGGGGCGCAAGCTCGCGTGGGCGAGGACGGGCGCGAGGGCAACGGCGTAGCGCAGCGGCCCGTCCAAGCCGTCGATCGGCGGTGTTCGTGCGGCCAGCAGATCGGCCAATCGCTGCTCGAGTGGCCGGAACCGGTCCTCTGACTGCTGCCTCAGTTCGGCCTCGAGGAGTTGCAGCAAAGCCAGCCCGCCCGGATGGACGTTCACCCACCGCTGCACGGCTTCAATCGCCGGCCTCACCCAGGCCGTGGGCCCGAGTCTCACAGTCGGGTCGAGCGCGTCCAAGAGGTCGGCGACGAGGGATCCGGCGAGCGTCTCGTGGACCGCGGCGGCGATGTCAGGCTTGCCGCCGCAGAAGTGCGTGACCGACCCGACGACGGTGTCGGCGGCGTGGGCGATCATCGTCAGCGTCGTCGCCGCGTAGCCGTGCGCCGCGAACAAGCTG
>CAXUBM010000139.1:0-2836 GCA_964249235.1 uncultured Acetobacteraceae bacterium
TGCTGCACAAAGACGAGAGATGTTCGTGATCTGCGATGTTGATGTCGGGAAGCCTCCCTCGGATCGATCCTGCGCCAGTGGAAATGCTGAAAAGAAGAGGCGAGTGCGCATGGCTAATGATGGAAATCCAGGCGTCGTTCGACAGGCTGCAAGACCGGGTCGGCGAGAATGATCCGTCCGATAGGTCGGGCGATAATGTCGGTCGTCGCTCTGACCGGAGCAACGACTTCTATTGCTCAATCGACACCGGCCGATGTTGCCACTTCGCAGCTGGCGATCCGGTCAATGACCACAATCGATCAGGAGGGACAAGGCTACTTCGAGGATCCATATTCCGTTCGCCTTGAACCGACACTCGAGAGCAACATGGAGATCATATCCGGAACGACGTTCGCCGTGATGAGTTGTGTCTATCCGCTCCGCGAGGACTGTTTCTCATGGACGCCGGACAAGATCAAAATTGGCGCATTGACCCGCGACGTGACCGCGGCGAAGGCCGTTGTTACGACCTTCCAGAACCTGAACGTCTTTCAGGCCGACAACGGCAAGTGGCACGCCGTTGTCGCCGCCGATGTCCAGGCTAGAGGCGATATGTCCGGGAAGCATTGGACCGTACTTCTCCATGCCCACCCCACGACCAGCGCGCCGCCTGAGGTGGTTCCTCTGTCTTGGACCGCCGACACCATACTGTCAGGTTCATTCTCGGACGACGTTCAAGGCAACTACGATGGAAAATACTTCGAAGACAACGGAGAACTGTATTTCCTCTACGTCAAGAACTTAATACCAGAGCCGGCGTTGCGAAACGGTATCGTGATACGACGCATGATCTCACCCAGGCAGTTTGTGTCCGAAGCTCCGACGCTTCTTCTCGCGCCGGGCGACCGGTTTGGGCCGCTACCTTCCGAGAAGTTCGGCAGTACGCCGGCGAGACTGGTAGAGGCGCCATTCATCATCAAGCTTGCCAACAAATACGCGCTCATCTATTCGACTGGCGATTATATGGAATCCGACTACAAGGCCGGTGTCGCTTGGTCAGACACGCTCATTCCGGCGAACGGTGGGCACTATCGAAAAGTATTGCAGGAAGACGTGGCGGGAGTCTGGGGCCAGCCTGGCCGGCAGGAAGTGCACTATCTTCTCCAGTCGCAGGAAGAGAGCTGGCCCAACTACACCCCGAGCGTGGTTTGGGGACCCGGAGTAGCATCAGCGGCCCTGTCGCCTTACGGCGCTTGGAACCTCTTCTTTGCAGGCTACGACGCAGAAGACCGGCCGACGATACAGCAACCCGACGCAAACGCTCATCATCGTCGCCCATACTTCGTGCAACTTCACGTCGCCGTGCCGCTCGACAGGTCCGTAGAAAGCGCAACCGATACAGACCTCGCCCACTGGCTTGAGCCAGAGGCGCGATGAGGCGTCAACGGGCTCCAAGGCGGCATCCGAGCTTTCGATCACTACGACCGCAAGTATGCGAGCGAGCAGTGTTGTAGTCGGTCCTCCACGTTTCGATGATCCGGCGAGCGGCGGTCAGGCTACTGGACAGGCGCTCATTCAAGTATTCGTCCCGGAATCGGCCGCTGAAGCTTCCCGCAAGACCGTTCTGCTGCGGCTTGCCCGGCGCGATGTAGTGCCACAGAACTGATCGTTCCTCCTGCCAGCGCAGGATCGCATGCGACGTCAGCTCAGTGCCGTTGTCGCTGACGATCACGGCCGGGCGGCAGCCCCGCAATTCGTTGATGCGGTCCAGCTCGGACCCACCCGCACCCCGGAGAGCGACGTGTCGACCACCAGCCCAAGGCATTCACGGGTTAAAGTCATCCAGGACCACCAACACCCGGAAACGACGGCCGCCGGACAGCGCGTCCGAGACAAAGTCCAGCGACCAGCGCTGGTTCGGCGCGTCGGGCAAACCCATCGGCGATCGCGTCCCGAGCGCTCGCTTCCGGCCGCCTCGCTTGCGAATGTCGAGCCGTTCCTCACGATAGATCCGAAAGCATCGCTTGTGGTTCAGCCACATACTCTCTCGTGCCAACAGAATTTGCAGGCGACCGTTAGTCAAACCGCCACCGTTCACCCGCCAAAACGCGCAGCCGCTCGCACTTCCATCACCGGGTCGCCTGGACGCAAACCGATAGGTCTTCGGTTCCAGTCTTGCCGACCGCCGTCGTCCAGGAACCGTAACGCGGGTCGACCCAGCGCTCGCGGCCCGGATCGTCACCCGGGAGGGCCGAGACCGGCGCCCTGGACGGGCTTGGTGAGCCCGAAGGGCGAGTGGAGCCGGACCAGCCGCCCAGGGGCGACTTGAGCAACCATCCAGAGGCGATACGATAGATCGTAGTCGTCGATCCGGCCCGCGAATGAGTCATGCGCGCGCCACGGAGTTGCCTCGCCACCAGCCGCCAGGTGCTCGAGCCAGGCCAGCTCCGTTCCGGCCACGATCGCCGCGTATCGGGAGCTGGCACAACCCGCTCGGCCTTCTCGCCAACCTGGACGGATCTGGCTCGCGCCAGACCCTCGTCGACGCCGTTCACGTGGCCACCCGTCGCTCTTGCCAAGCCCCGTAAAGGATTATTCCGTGAGGGACAGAGCAAGAGGCCCTACAGCCATGCCGTCGAGCTACGGAACGCGATGCGTCACTCATCGCGTTCCAGCAAGACTCGACTGTAGAAAGCGTGGCCGCGACGCGTCGGGGTGACGCCGAAAACTTCGTCCTGCAATGCGTGTCCGGCGTCGCCAAGCTTCGCGTGGCCGGCGCCGGCGAACGGGCCTTCGGCCTATGGGCCGCGCGCTTCGCCGCCCAGCAGCTCGCCGTGCTCTCCGCCCGGCGCTGGCG
>CAXUBM010000139.1:2846-5763 GCA_964249235.1 uncultured Acetobacteraceae bacterium
GCGCTGGCGCGCCACCCAGGCGGCGGTCGCGACGCCGCTGCTCCCGGCAGGCCTCGCCGCCCTGTTCGCCGCGGCCGGATCGTTGCTGCGGCCCGCGGGACCGTCCGCTCTCGATCTCGGTGGCTGGGTCGCCTTCAGCGCCGCCTTCGGCCAGCTCAGCGCCAGTCTCGCGGGTCTGGTCGGCGCCGCCACCCGGATGCTGGCCGTCCTGCCGGCCTACGAACGCGCGCGGCCGATCCTCCAGGCTCCGCCAGAGTGCGTCACGCGGCCGGGCGGCGCACCGCTGGTGCTCCAAGGCGCGATCGAGTTCACTTCCGTCACCTTCGCCTACGACCCCGACACGCCGCCCGTCCTGCAGAACCTGACGCTCAGCATCCAGCGATCCGTTTCGCGGCTCGATCCCACGGAGGCAGTTCTGGCGGAGGGTTTCCTCGGCTTCCTGCGCGGCGAGGGAGCCGGAAGCGAAGGCCGAGTCTACCGCCAGCGCCCCGACTTCCGCCCGCTTCCTTCAGGATGCGTTTCAGGAGAGCGAAGAGCATCTCGACTTTCTTGCACTGTCGACTGAATGTCGCGAACGCATCGGTCAGGCTTAGTGATCCGTCTCGGGCTTTCATGAGAACGTGATTGGCGTGGCTAACTGAACGCGTCGGTGATGCGTCAAGCCCACAACTTGTTGTTTTGGATCGGGTTCGTCCAAACTCTCGGCGGACGAGTTTGAGAAGTGGTTCACGACAGCGAAATAGCAAACATGCATAGGATGAAGGCAGTGTTGGCAGCCGGAACGGCTTTGTGCAACAAGGGTTGGGAAGTTGGCTTAAATTCACCTCCGACAATCATCGAGCATGGTTTGCGTGGTATCACGCTTTGATGGTTTTCCGGACTTTCCAAGCCAATTGATCGATTGTGAATGGCTTGCTCAGAATTTGAACACCAGTATCAAAGATGCCGTTGTGGTCGATCGTGTTGGCCGCGTATCCAGTCATGTAGAGGATCTTGAGTTCGGGAAGCCTCTTGGAAGCCCCGTCTGCCAGCTCTCGGCCTGTCATTCCGGGCATCATGATGTCGGTCAGCATTAGTGAGATCGGACCAATCTGCTCGAGCAGAGACAGCGCTTCCTCACCCGAGGCAGCATGAGCAACGCTGTAACCGAGTTCTTGTAGCGCAGTGACAGTGGTTCTCGCGACAATCTCCTCATCCTCCACGACAAGCACCAGCTCTTCAGGAGACCCTCGAAGCGCAGTCCGAGGCAACGCCGCGGTAGCTGCGTGCGAGTGGCTTGCAAGGTGCTCAGTCGTCCGGGGAAGATAGATACGCACCGTCGTCCCGCGGCCGAGCTCGGAGTAGATCTTCACGTGCCCGCCAGACTGCTTGACGAAGCCGTAGACCTGGCTCAGGCCAAGCCCCGTTCCGGAACCGACCTCCTTGGTCGTGAAGAAAGGCTCAAATGCACGTTCGATGATTTCGGGCGGCATGCCGGTTCCCGTGTCGGTCACGGCCAAAACGACGTATTGACCAGCAACCACCTCGGCATGTTGTAAGGCGTAGTCGTCACCGAGCTGACCATTCTGCGTCTCAACCGTCAGCCGCCCACCCTGCGACATGGCGTCGCGCGCGTTGACCATAAGGTTAAGGATAGCGTTCTCGAGCTGACCCGGGTCGATGAGGGTGCTCCACAGTCCGCCGCCTTGGACGAACTCAAGCTCTACCTGACCTCCCAGAGTTCGGCGCACAAGCTCTTCCATCCCCCGCAGCAGTGCGTTCACGTCGACCGCTACTGGGGAGAGGGGGGTCTGGCGCGAGAAGGCCAGCAAGCGCTGGGTGAGGGCTGCACCTCGGTTGGCGCCGCCAAGCGCATTCTCGAGCAACTCGAGGACATCGGTTCGCCCGCGCGCCACGCGGTTGCGGGCCAACTCGATATTACCGATCACAACCGACAACATGTTGTTGAAGTCGTGAGCGACGCCGCCAGTGAGGTTGCCAACCGCCTGCATCTTTTGCGCCTGACGAGCCTGGCTCTCCGCCGTCTCCCTTGCCGCTGCCTCCGCTTGGAGGCGAACGTTGCTTTCCTCGAGTTCACGCGTCCGCAGTTCTACGCGCGCTTCCAAAGTCGTATTGCTCAGGTTGAGCGCATCTCTTGTGGCTTGCAGACTCCAGAGAGCACCTGCAAGCAGATCGATCAGCCCGACGATAATGGCGCAGACCGCCAGAAAGAAAGCTATGCCGATCCAATCCGAGGTGATCTCCGGCAGGAAGCCTACACCGGTGATGCTGCCGGAGTAGAAGTAGGCGAATATTATCGACAGCAGAGTCGCCACAGCAGCCGCGCCGCCTCCGCCAACCAGGGCAGCTATCCAAACCGCCGGAAAGTAGGTGATGAAGAGGTGGCCGGTTAGGTTGTGGCCGAGGATGAGACGTACCAGGAGTGCCAGGATCGCTGCTACAAAGCCCGTGAGGTATCCGAGCCACCGTCGGTTGCGTAGAGCAAGGAGTGTGGTGAGCAGCTCCATTGTGCGACCTTTACCTCTCTCTCGATCGGAGAACGGATCTAAGTGCTTTACAAAGCTTCTGCTACTTTCTTATCGTAACCGAAACGCCAGGCGGCGAGTGCCGTGGCTTGCTCACTAGAGCGACAGGTTGAGGGGAAACCGCCTGCTCTGGGCGGCACGGGCCAGCCGGACGGGCGCGGTGAACTCCTCTTGTTTGATGGAGACGACGCCTTGCCGCGCGAGCTCCAGGCCGGCCAGTAAGGTGCTCGCCAGCGCCGCCCGGCAGCGGCCGATTCCGGTCGCCCGGCAGGGCCGGATTCTGCGGCACGCAGTCGACCAGCTCCCCGAACGGCCGCGTTCTCAAATAGGCTTCGGATGGGCGCTGGTGCAGCGAGGAGGCGGTCGTCTGACGGCGGTGACCGAGCGACTCC
>CAXUBM010000140.1:0-5707 GCA_964249235.1 uncultured Acetobacteraceae bacterium
CTGGTGTAGATGCCTTGGCCGACCTCGGTGTGCGGCATCACCAGGGCGATCCGTCCCTGAGCGCTGATCCTGACGAACGCGTTCGGCACGAAGCCGCCGTCCGCGTCGGGCGACGCGTCGGCCGCCTTGGCCTGGCTCGGCAGCCGCAGGCCGAGCAGCAGGCCGCCCGCCGCGAGCGCGCCGCCAAGCTTGATCAGGTGCCGCCTGGTCGGCGCGTCCTGTTTCATCGCGCCGCGCTCAGGCAGCCGCCGCCGCGTGGATGGCCGCACGGATGCGGCCATACGTCGCGCATCGGCAGATGTTGCCCGACATCGCCGCGTCGATGTCGGCGTCGGACGGGTTCGGCGTCTTGTTCAACAGGGCGGTCGCCGACATGATCTGCCCCGACTGGCAGTAACCGCACTGCACGACCTCGTGGACCAGCCACGCGGCCTGGATCCGGTGTCCGTTGGGCGTCGCGCCGACAGCCTCGATCGTGGTCACCGCGCGGTCCTGGACCGCGCCGAGCGGCAACAGGCAAGACCGGACCGGCTCGCCGTCGAGATGGACCGTGCAGGCGCCGCATTGCGCAATGCCGCAGCCGAACTTCGTCCCCGTCATGTGCAGCACGTCGCGCAGCACCCAGAGCAGCGGCATGTCGGCGGGAAGCTGCACATCGTGGCTCTGGCCGTTGACGAGCAAGGTTGTCATCGCGCTCGGACCGCCTCCGTCGGATGCGAAAGGAGCGGCAACTGATAGGGAGATGGCGCCGACGCGGATTGTATGGACGTGCGGCCGATTGGAGGATCGGGCCACGCGATTGTCGCGCCGGGAACTCTCCGCCAAGCCGCCAAGTGACGGCCGATTGCTGCCATCGGCGGCCGTTACGTCCAAGAAGCGACGTGCGGCAGGACGTACTGCTCGCTTTAAGCCACAGCTCGCACAATCCGAAGCGACCCCGATCAATCCGGAGAAGACCCGAATGGCCGCCTACGTCGTCTTCACCCGCGAGCGCACCAGGGACGACGACGAGATGCGCAAGTACGCCGATCGGGCCGTGCCGACGCTCCGCGACCACCCGGTGCGACAGCTTGCCTTCTACGGCGCGCTCGCCGTCGTCGAAGGACGTGCCCTGGAAGGCGCGGCCATTCTCTGGTCAACCAGTTCCCAATCGTGACCGTGCGCGAGACGGGCGAACGGATCGCCACGACCAACCCCGACCAGCTTGTGCTCGCGGCCACGCTCGCGGGCGAAGCCGTGCTGTCGGTCCATGTCGAGTGCGGCAAGCGCAACGGCTCGGGCGTGCAGATCGACATCACCGGCGACGAGGGCGACCTGCGGATCACCAACCGCTCGGCTTTCGGTGGCGCCGGCGAAGACGACGTCGTGGAGGGCGCGCACGGCGACGACCTGCCGCTCGGGATCCTCCCGGCACCGCCGCCCGACCACGGTCTGCCGGCATCGGACCTGCCCTCCTCGGTGCTCGAGCTCGGCCACCTCTTCGCGGCGTTCGCGCGCGACGGCACGACCGACAACTTCAGGAGTAGCAGATGTCGACACTGTTCTCGCCGGTCACGATCGGGGCCACCAGCCTGTCGCACCGGGTCGTCATGGCCCCGCTCACGCGATCGCGCTCCGTGCAGCCGGGCGACGTTCCCGGCGAGCTGATGCGGACCTATTACGGCCAGCGCGCGAACGACGGCGGTCTGATCATCGGGGAAGCGACGACGGTCTCCTTGTCCGCGCGCGGCTGGTTCGGTGCGCCCGGCCTTTACTCGGACCATCAGGTCGCCGGCTGGAAGGCCATCACCGACATCGTCCACGAGAAGGGCGGCCGCATGTTCGCGCAGCTCTGGCACACCGGTCGCTCGTCGCATGTCGACGTCACCGGCGGTCCGCAGCCGGTGTCCGCCTCGGTCGATCCGACCTACTGGGAGGACGGGTCCCAACTCACCTCGACCAGCCGCGGCTGGCTGCCGCCGTCGCCGCATCGCGCGCTCGAGGAAGGCGAGATCGCCGCCATCGTCGCCGATTACGGCCGCGCGGCCGCGCGCGCCGAGGCAGCCGGCTTCGACGGCGTCGAGCTGCACGCCGCGAACGGCTACCTGTTCGACCAATTCCTCCAGGACAGCAGCAACAAGCGCGCGGACCGTTACGGTGGCTCGATCGAGAATCGCGCGCGCCTGCTGCTCGAGGCGGTGGGGGCGGTCGCATCGGTGGTCGGCGGCGACCGCACCGCCGTCCGCATCGGGCCGAACGGACGCTGGAATGCGATGGGCGACAGCGATCCGCGCGCGCTGTTCGACCATGTCGTCGGCGCGCTGAACGGCTTTGATCTGGCTTACCTCCACATCATCGAGCCGCGAGTGAAGGGCAACGTGGTGGAGCAGGAGGGCCAGGCTCCGGTCGCGGCGGAGCATCTGCGCACGATCTTCAGGAACAAGATCGTGGCCGCCGGCGGTTTCGAGCCGGAGACCGCCGCCGCCATCGTCGACGAGGGCAACGCGGACCTGGTCGCCTTCGGACGCTACTTCGTCTCGAACCCCGATCTCCCCGAACGCATTCGCAACCACCGGCCGCTCAGCCCATACGATCGCGACACGTTCTACACGTTCGGCGCCGAGGGCTATATCGACTACCCGACCTGCGAGGCGGCCGCCTGAGCGCTGTTCGCGCTCGAATGTGGACCGAACTCCCGGATTGATCCCGTGCATGGCTCTGCTTCGACGTCATCGATGGTCGAGCCGACCAGCAAATCGCAGCGCTGCTCCGCACCGCCCATGACGCATTGGTGGAGGGGTTCGGCGTGCCCTCCACCGATCGCCGCCAGATCGTCCAATCCCCACATCCGACGACAACCAAAGAAGACGCCGGGTTATAAAGAGCTCGCCCCGCTACATGCCGAGGGCCCGCCGGTAGAGGTCGAGAAGCGACTCTTGCTCTTCAACTTCCGCCGGTTCCTTCTTGCGCAGCCTGATCAGCTGCTTGACCACGCCTGGATCGAAGCCGCTGGATTTGCACTCGACATAGAGGTCGCGGATATCGCTGCCGAGCGCTTTCCGCTCGTCCTCAAGTCGCTCGATTCGTTCGATGAACGCGCGAAGCCGGTCGGCGGCTATACCTCCTGTTTTGGTGTCCCGATCGGCTGTCTGCCGATCGCGGCTGTTCTTCGCCTTGCTGATCGTATCAACCGTCGCATCGTCCGGCATCTAAGCTCCTGACCAGAGTCTGACGAAAACCGTGTAGTCCGGGATCGGTCTGCGCCATCGATGTGTTCCCCGGTTCGAAAGGGGGCGTTAAATCGCCGTCCTCGCGCCGGGTCAATGAGGGCGGTCCAGGGGCACGACCCCTGGCGGGGTTCGGGGCAGAGCCCCGAGCCTGCTGTCGGGTGGCTTACTTCTGGTAAGTGGCCTTCCACTGTTCGTAAGGCATCCCGTACACCCGCTCCCGCGCCTGGGCGTCGGTCACCGGCGTCCCCGCCTCCTCGGAGGCTTCGCGATACCAGCGCGACAGGCAGTTGCGGCAAAAGCCGGCGAGATCCATCAGCGCGAGGTTCTGGACGTCGGTGCGCTCTCTCAGGTGTGCGACGAGGCGGCGAAAGGCGGCGGCCTCGAGGTGCTCGTCGGTGGCGTCGTGCGTGGCACGCTCTTGCGTGACGTCCATATGCTCTCCCCTCCCCTGCTTGCGGCGACGCGGCTGAAATGGTGCTTTGCCGGAGATTGCCCAACCAGGAGCCTGCCATGCCACCCGCCATCATCGCCGTTGAGACGTTCGACTACGTGATCTTCGGGGCGACCGGGGACCTGACGATGCGCAAGCTGCTGCCGGCGCTTTATCTCCGGTTCCGGGACGGGCAGGTGCCGGGAGACAGCCGGGTCATCGGGGCGGCGCGGAGCGGGCATACGACCGAGAAGTTCCGCGAGCTCGCGCGCGAGGCGCTGGTGCGGTTCGTCAAGAAGGACTCGCTGGAGGAGGAGCGCGTCGAGGCGTTCGTGGCGATGGTGCATTACGCGTCGGTCAACGGGGCGACGGCGGAGAACTGGCCGAACCTGGGCGGGTATTTCGAGGACGAGGCGTTCGCGGACCGGGTGCGGGTGTTCTATCTGGCGACGGCGCCGAACCTCTACGGCGACACGTGCCGGAACCTGGCCGAGCACGGGCTGGTGACGGACAGATCGCGGGTGGTGCTGGAGAAGCCGATCGGGACGGATCTGGCGTCGGCGCAGGCGATCAACGAGCAAGTGGGGCAGTATTTCCCGGAGGAGCAGGTCTTCCGGATCGACCACTATCTGGGCAAGGAGACGGTGCAGAACCTGATGGCGCTGCGGTTCGCCAACACCGTCTTCGAGCGGCTGTGGGTGGCGGACTGCATCGATCACGTGCAGATCACGGTGGCGGAGACGGTCGGCGTCGAGGGGCGCGCGGCCTATTACGACCATTCGGGCGCGCTGCGGGACATGGTGCAGAACCACCTGCTGCAGTGTTTGTGCATGCTGGCGATGGAGCCGCCGACGACGCTGGAGGCGGACGCGGTGCGCGACGAGAAGCTCAAGGTGCTGCGTGCGCTCAAGCCCCTGGACGCGCACGACATCGCGGTGGCGACGGTGCGGGGACAGTATGTGCGCGGGAACTCGAACGGGCAGGCGGTGCCCGGCTATCTCGAGGAGCTCGGCGACGGGGCGGACAGCCGGACGGAGACGTTCGTCGCGATCAAGGCCGAGATCAGAAGCTGGCGTTGGGGCAAGGTGCCGTTCTACCTGCGGACCGGCAAGCGGCTGCCCACCCGGGTGAGCGAGATCGTGGTGCAGTTCCGCAACGTGCCCTACTCGCCGTTCCCGCGCGAGATCGTCGATCTTCCCGCCAACCAGCTGATCATCCGGCTGCAGCCGGACGAGGGCATCCAGATGGTGGTGATGACCAAGGATCCGGGACCCGGCGGCCTGCGGCTGCGGCCGGCCAAGCTCGACATCAGCTTCGAGAAGGCGTTCTCGACCCGGTTTCCGGACGCCTACGAGCGGCTGCTGATGGACACCGTGCGCGGCAACTCGGTGCTGTTCATGCGTCGCGACGAGGTGGAAGCGGCCTGGAGCTGGGTCGAGCCGATCCTGGAGGCGTGGGCGGCCAGCCCGGAGCATCCGAAGCCCTATGCGGCGGGGAGCTGGGGGCCGACGGCGTCGATCGCGCTGATCGAGCGCGACGGGCGGACCTGGCACGAAGAGCTGCTGGATTGAGTGCCGCGCGGACCAGGAGACCGGCGCGATTGTGGCGCCGGGTGATCCTGGCGGTGGTCCTGGTGGTGGCGGCGGTGGCGACGCAGTGGAGCGGGTTCACGGCGCTGACCGACCGGGTGTTCGGACCGCGGATCGACTGGATGAACGACTACCAGACGACGACGCATCTCTATGACGTCATCGTGCGTCGGCACCTGACGGACGTGCCGAAGCGCTGCCTGCTGATCATCGTCGACGGAACGACGCCGCCGCAGGCGACGAGAATGGGCGTCTACGAGCGGCCGACGACCGCCTGCATGGGCAGCGTGCCGGCGCCGACCCACCGGCTGCCGCGCCTGTTCGACCTGCTGGTCGACCGGACGGCGGGACGGGTGCAGACGGATCGCGGGTCGCCGGGCCATTTCCACCCCCTCACCTGAGACGAGATAAGCTGGTAGACAGCGCGCGATGACGGACGGAGCGGCGATGTCGGACGAACCCCCCGCGGTCGAGGGAAC
>CAXUBM010000141.1:0-5678 GCA_964249235.1 uncultured Acetobacteraceae bacterium
GTGCAGCAGGCCGCCATGAGCTACGGCAGTGCGGCGGCGCAGGCGGTGCAGCAGGCGCCGGGCCAAGTGTTCCAGCTGCTGGAGAGCCAGAGCTCGACGCTGGCCTACATCGACGTGTTCTTCATCGCCGCCCTGATGTCGCTGAGCATCTCGGTCGCCGCCATCTTCATGTCCAACGTGACGACGGGGTCGAGCGCCGAGGGGGGATGAGGCGCGGCGTGGCCATGGGTGCCCGTTTACTTCCGGCGCCGGCTGCCTGATGATCATGCCAACAGCGACGGCTCGGAAAGAGCCTGCGGCGAGGGAGCACACGATGAAGCGGCGTGACACCTTGAAAGGACTGGCTGCGGCGTCCGCGATCGGCGTGGCCGGCTGGCCGCTCGGCGCCCGCGCCGCTCCGGACGCGCAGATGGTGACGGTCGCCAAGATCATCGGCATCCCCTGGTTCAACCTGGTGAGCCAGGGCATCACCGAGGGCGGCAAGAAGTTCGACCTCGACGCGACCATGATCGGCCCGGCGCACGTCGATCCGGCGCAGCAGGTCTCGATGGTCGAGGACCTGATCGCCAAGAAGGTCCAGGTCATCGGCCTGATCCCGCTCGACGTGAAGGTCCTCGGCCCCGTCCTCCAGCGCGCCCAGGCCGCCGGCATTCCCGTCATCACCCAGGAAGGCCCCAACCAGGACAACCGCACCTGGGACGTCGAGCTGATCAACAGCACCGATTTCGGCGAAACCCAGATGAAGGCGCTCGCCGGCTTCATGGGCGGCAAGGGCGAATACGTCCTCATGGTCGGCACGCTCACCACCCCGCTGCACAACAAGTGGGCCGACGCCGCCATCGCCTACCAGAAGGCCCACTACCCGGACATGAAGCTCGCCACCTCGCGCTTCCCCGGCGCCGACGAGGTCGACACCGCCGAGGACGTCATGCGCAACGTCCTGCAGGCCTATCCCGACGTGCGCGGCGTCATCGGCTTCGGCTCGAACGGTGCCATCGGCGCCGGCAACGTCGTCCGCCAGCGCCACCTGCAGCACAAGATCGCCATCCTCGGCACCGCCATTCCGTCGCAGGTCAAGCCGCTGCTGATGGCGGGCGTGGTCCGCGAATGCTTCGTCTGGAGCCCCAAGGATGCCGGCTACGCGATGGTCGCGGTCGCCAGCCTGACGCTCAAGAAGGCCAACTTCCATGACGGCATGGACATCCCCGGCATGGGACCCGCCAAGGTCGACGTTCCCGGCCGCCTGATCAGCATCAACCGCATCCTGACCATCAACAAGCAGACCGTGGACGGCCTGATCGCCCAGGGCCTGTAGCCTCCGGCCGGCCCGCCGCGCCATGCCGTCGGTTCTGGACCTGCGCGCGATCTCCAAGCGGTTCGGCGGCGTGACCGCGCTCGACGGTGTGGATCTCGCCGTCGAGCTCGGCGAGATCCATTGCCTCGCCGGCGAGAACGGCTCCGGCAAGTCGACGCTGATCAAGATCGTCTCCGGCGTGCAGCCGCCCGAACCGGGCGGCGCGATCGCCATCGACGGCGAGCCCGTCCACGCGCTCACCCCGGCGGAAAGCATCCGCCGCGGCATCCAGGTCATCTACCAGGACCTGTCGCTGTTCACGAACCTGACCGTCGCCGAGAACGTCGCCATCGGGCTGCATCGCGGCGTCCACCTCGTCAGCCGCGACGCCCTGCGCCGCACCGCCGCCGAGGCGATCGCCCGCATCGGCGTCGCCCTCGACCTCGACGCCTACGTCGCCGACCTGCCCATCGCCCAGCGACAGCTCGTCGCCATCTGCCGTGCGGTCGCCGCCGACGCCCGCCTGATGATCATGGACGAGCCCACCGCCTCGCTCACCAGGCGCGAGGTCGACGCCCTGCTCGCTCTCACCCTCGAACTCAAGCGGCGGAACATCGCGGTGATGTTCGTCAGCCATCGGCTCGACGAGGTCCTGCAGATCGCCGACCGCGTCACCGTTCTGCGCAACGGTTCCAAAGTCGGCACCTACCCCGCCGCCGGCATGACCGGCGATCGCCTCGGCGAGCTCATGACCGGCAAGACCTTCTCCTACACGCCCCGCGCCTCGGCGGCCCGGCCCGGCCCACCGCTCCTGTCCGTCTCCCGCCTGTCGCGCCGCGGCGACTACGAGGACATCTCCTTCGACGTCCAGGCGGGCGAAATCCTCGGCATCATCGGCCGCCTCGGCTCCGGCCGCACCGAGCTCGCGCTGTCCCTGTTCGGCATGAATCCACCCGATGGCGGCGAGATCCGCATCCACGGCAAGCCGCTCGTCCGGCACGGCACCGGCGAGGCGATCAGCAACGGCATCGCCTACGTCTCCGAGGACCGTCTCTCGCTCGGCCTCGTCATGCAGCAGCCGATCTCGGCCAACATCACGCTCGCCACCCTGGACCGTCTGCGCGCCCGCTTCGGCCTCATCCCCCGGTCCCGCCGCGCCGAGGCCGTCGCCCGCGGCATCGGCGACCTGCGCATCAAGGTCTCCGATCCCGAAAACCCCGTCCGCACGCTCTCGGGCGGCAACCAGCAGCGCGTCGTCCTGGCCAAATGGCTCGCGACGAACCCGAGGCTTCTGATTCTCGACAGCCCCACCGTCGGCGTCGACATCGGCGCCAAGGACGGCATCTACGCCATCGTCGGCGAGCTTGCCGCCGCGGGCCTGGCGGTGATCATGATCTCCGACGAAATCCAGGAGGTTTTCTACCATGCCGACCGCGTGCTGATCATGCGCGACGGCCGCCTCGACGGCGAGTTCGCGCCGTCCCGCGGTTCGGAACTGGAGCTGAGACAAGCGCTCGATGCTTAGGGCCTTTCGCCGCACACACGAGTTCCGCCTCCTCATCGTCACCGCCGTGCTGGGCACGTTCCTGTCGCTCGCCAGCCCCCGCTTCCTCGCCCTGCAGAACGTGCTCGACCTGCTGACCTCCTCGTCCTTCACCGGCATGTGCGCGGCAGGCCTGCTCGTCGTCCTGATTTCCGGCGGCATCGACATCTCGTTCACCGCCATCGCCGCCGTCGCCCAATATGTCGCCATGGTGCTCACCCTGCGCTGGCACGCCGGCTGGCTCCTCCTGATGGTCCTGGCGCTGGGTATCGGCACCGCGCTCGGCCTGATCAACGCCGTCCTGGTCAGCACCCTTCGCCTGTCGAGCATCATCGTTTCGATCGCGATGCTCAACGTCTATTTCGGGCTGCTGATGTTCCTCAGTGGCGGCAACCAGCTCTACAATCTTCCCGACTGGTTCCTCAACGCCTTCTCCTGGGTGGTCTTCACCGACAAGCAGGACAATCCCTACGTCCTCAACGCCCAGATCATCGGCCTCGTCATCTGCTTCGCCGCATCCTGGTTCCTGCTCAACCGCACCAGCACCGGCCGCCAGATCTACGCGCTCGGCGGCAACGCCGAAGCGGCCGCCCGCGTCGGCTTCGCCGCCTTCCGCCTCAATCTCGTCGCCTACGGCTATCTCGGCCTGACCGCCGGCTTCGCCTCCGTCCTGCAAGGCCAGCTCGCGCAGTCGATCGCCCCCAGCGTGCTCGTCGGCCGCGAGCTCAACGTCCTCGCCGCCGTCGTGCTCGGCGGCGCCAGCCTGACCGGCGGCCAGGGCACCGTGGTCGGCATGATCCTCGGCGTGACCCTGCTCGCCATCATGCAGAACGGGCTGATCCTCGTCGGGGTCTCCTCCTACTGGACCCAGTTCTTCGATGGCGCGGTCATTCTGGCGGCCGTTTCCACGATCTCCTGGGAGCGTCGGCGGCAGCGGGCGGCGACGCGGCGGGTGATTGCGGCATGAACGACGCGAAGAAGGTCGGGGCTCTGCCCCGAGCCCCGCTGGGGGCGGCGCCCCCAGGGCCGCGATCATCGTTGCTGGGGCGGAGCTCCAGCCTTCTGAGTCCGACCAACAGGGGTCTTCTCCTGCTCCTTCTGCTGCTGGTGGCGCTGTTCGGCGCGCTGATCGGGCGGCCGCTCTTCACCGCCGGCTCGCTGCGCGCCATGGCGCTGCAGGTTCCGCAGCTCGGCCTCCTGTCGCTGGCGATGATGATCGCCCTCCTCTCCGGCGGCCTCGACCTGTCCATCATCGCGGTCGCCGACTTCAGCGCCCTCGTCTCCGCCTACCTCCTCACCCAGGTCGTTCCCGCCCATCCCGCGCCGCTCGCCATCCTCTGCCAGCTCGGCGCGCTGGCCGTGGGCCTCGCCGTCGCCTGCGCGATCGGCGTTCTCAACGGCCTCGTCATCGCCTATCTCGAGGTCTCGCCGATCCTGACCACGCTCGGCACCATGACCGCCATCAAGGGCCTGAGCATCGGCCTGACCCATGGCGGCGTCGTCGCCGGCTTCCCGCCGCTGGTCCTGTTTCTCGGCAACGGCACGATCCTCGGCGTCCCGTTCGCGCTGATCCTGCTCCTGCTGATCGCCTGGCCGGTCGCGGTCGTCCTGGACCGCTCGCCGTTCGGCAACCTGGTCGCGATGCTCGGCTCCAACGAAGCCGCGGTCCGCTACTCCGGCGTCGACACGCGTCGCGTCCTGGTCCGCATCTACGCTCTCTCCGGCCTGCTGGCCGGCTTGGCCGGCGTGATCATGATGTCGCGCTTCAATTCGGCCAACGCCGCCTACGGCGAGAGCTTCCTCCTGGTCACCGTGCTGGCCGGCGTCCTCGGCGGCATCGACCCGATGGGCGGCTTCGGCAAGGTCAGCGGCCTGCTGATCGCGCTGGCCATCCTCCAGCTCATCTCCACCGCCTTCAACCTGCTCGGCTTCAGCGAATTCCTCACCTTGCCCATCTGGGGCGCGACCCTGGTGGCGATCGCCACCTCCGCCCTGCTCCGCCGCCGCCTCCTGCTGCTCCTGCGCCGACCCGACCGGAGACAATCATGACCGGCTTCCCGGACTGGACCGCTTCCGCCTGCCGCGAGCTCGAAGCCATCGCCCGCGCGGTGGATCCGACCCTCTTCGACACGCTCGCCGACGAACTCCTCGCCGCGCGGCGCATCGCCCTTCACGCGCTCGGCCGCGAAGGCCTGATGATGCGGGCACTCGCCATGCGCCTGTTCCATCTCGGCCTGCCCGTGCACGTCGTCGGCGACATGACCACGCCGCCGCTGCACGAGGGCGACCTTCTCGTCACCAGCGCCGGCCCCGGCGCGCTCGACACCACCGCGGCGCTGATGGGCATCGTCCGCAGGGCAGGGGGCCGCATCGTCCTGATCACCGCCGAGCCCGCCGCGTCGCTCGCCCCGCTCGCCGACCGTGTCATCCTGCTCCCCGCCCGCACCATGGCCAGGCCGACGAGCGACCCATCGCCGTTCACCATGGGCAGCGCCTTCGAAGCCGCCCAGTTCATGGCGTCGGAATATCTCGTCGTCCGTCTCGTCGAGCGCCTCGGCGAGACCGAGGACAGCATGCGCGCCCGTCACACCAACCTGGAGTGATCAGCCCTTCACCGCTCCCGCCCCCAGCCCCCGCAGCAGGAACCGCTGCAGATACACGAAGCCCACCGCCACCGGCAGCACCGCCATCACCGAGGCCGCCATCAGCCCGCCCCAGTCGGTGGTGTGGATACCCTTGAACAGCATCATCCCCGGCGTCAGCGTCCGCCGGGAATCGTCGTTGATCAGCACGTAGCCGAACATGAACTCGTTCCATGCCGCGATGAACACGAACATCGCG
>CAXUBM010000142.1:0-2063 GCA_964249235.1 uncultured Acetobacteraceae bacterium
GAACGCTGCGGCTGCGCATGAGGCCGACGTAGAGATTGCCGGGACCGCTCGCGTTAAAGATGGAGGCGAGACTCGCTGCTTCGGTGTGGCCTTCCGAGGGAAGAAAGGTGGCCGTTGCCACGTACTGTGGCTTCAGCGTGCGCACGTACAGCAGGCCGGCGGCGGCGACGACGGCAATGATGATCAGGCCGGTCAGGAGCGTGCGGCCGCCGGCGCCCAGGCCGAAGGCGCTCAGCGTGCTGACGAGGAGAAAGAGGAACAGGCCGGCGCCCCAGACACCGGCGACGGAGGCCTGGCCGCCGGCCACCGCCGTGCCGCCAATCACGACAACCGCGATCGAGGCCAGGAGGTATTCGGTGCCCATGTCGAGCGCGGCACCGCCCGAGTAGCTGGCGAGAAGGATGCCGCAGACGGCGGCGGCGAGCCCGCTGGTCATGTAGGTCAGCACGGCGGTGCGTACGACCGGCAGGCCGGCCAGGCGGGCGGCGCGGCGATTCTGGCCGATGGCGAGGACGGTGCGGCCGGTCACGGTGCGGGCGAGCACAAGCTGGGCCCCGAGCGCGAGCAGGAGTGCGGCGACGGCGAGAAGCGGGATGCCGGCGGGGGCCGCGGTTGCGAGCGCGCCCAGCAGGGGAGGTGGACGCGTCAGCAGGCCGCGGCCGACCTCGATGGCGAGGGATTGGATGACGAAGCTGGCCGACAGGGTGGCGATGATCGGCGGGATGCGGAGCAGGAAGATCAGGGCGGCGTTGGCGAGGCCGACGGCGGCGCCGGACAGGAGGGCGAGCGCGCAGCCCAGGGGAATGGCGGCGTCCGCGCCGTCCATCGCCTTCATCGCGATGCAGCCGGCGAGTGCGATGGTGGAGGGAACGGACAGGTCGATGTTGCCGGGACCGAGCGTGATGACGAACATCTGGCCGAGACCGACCACGACGTAGAAGGCGCCGAAGGTGAGCGCGCTGCGGGCCAGGCCCTCGGCGCCGTGGCCGGCGCTGGCGACCGACACGACGAAGGCGACGAAGGCGGCGACGAACGACCACAGCCAGGGCTTGCGGAGCAGGGCGCGCATCAGGTAGCCCTCGGGGCAACCAGGGCGCGCAGGGCCAGGACCGCGATCAGGATGACGCCCTGGGCGCCCACCTGCCAGTCGGCGCCGAGATGCAGGAAGGTGAGCACCGAGCCGGCGAGCGCCAGGGCGAGCGCGCCGACGACGGCGCCTGCGGGAGCGACGAGCCCGCCGAAGAACTCGGAGCCGCCGAGAATGGCGCCGGCGATGGAGAGCAGGGTGTAGCGTCCTGCTATGTTGGCGTCGGCCGAGGTGGTGATGCCGACCAGCGCCAGGCCGGACAGGGCGCCGAAGATGCCGGCCAGCGTGTAGAGGATCACGCGCGCCCGCATCACCGACCAGCCGGTGCGGGCGAGCGCGCGACTGTTGCCGCCCATGCCGCGAAGCGCCGTGCCCCAGGACGAGCGGATCAGGATCAGGTGCGCGGCGACCGCGATCGCGATCGAGAAGAGGATCGGCAGCGGGATCGCGGGCGGGTGCCAGCCCATGGCGTTGCTCAGCCAGTCGGGCGCGTTGCCGCCGGGCTCGGGCAGGACAAGGATGGCGAGGCCTAGCCAGACGAAGGACATGCCGAGTGTCACCACGACCGCGGGCAGGGCGCGCCAGGTGATCAGGGCGCCGAGAGCGGCGTAGATGCCGACGCCGCCGGCGAGGGTGGCGATGGCGAGCAGCGGATGATCGTGCAGGGAGGTCGCGCCGACGCAGGCGACGAAGCCGGCATAGGCGCCGATCGAGAGGTCGAGGTCGTTGATGGCCAGGAACATGACCTGGGCGACGGTGGCGAGCGCGATCGGCACCGCGAGGTTCAGCATCAGGGTGAAGCCGATATAGCTGATGGCGCGCGAGGACAGCGAGGCGGCGGCGAGAAGGAGCAGGGCGAGGACGAAGGCCGGGAGCAGCGAGCGGAGGCGGCGGAGCAGGGCGGGGGTCATCTGGGGCCATTTGCATAAGGCCAGGGCTCCGCCCTGGACCCGCTGGGGCCAGCGGCCCCAGACCC
>CAXUBM010000142.1:2073-4780 GCA_964249235.1 uncultured Acetobacteraceae bacterium
GCCTGGTCTGACCCTCTCAAAACGAGGCCTGCAGGACGCGCTGCTCGGTGATCTCGTCATGCGCGAGGCTGGCGGTGATGGCGCCCTCGCGAAACACGTGCACACGGTCGCACTCGTAGAGCTCGTCCATTTCGGTCGTGTACCAAAGGAAGGTGCGGCCGCGATCGGCCTCGGCGCGGATCATCTCGTACACCTCGCGCTTGGTGGCGACGTCGACGCCGCGCATCGGATCGTCCATCAGGATGATCGAGGCGCTGGAGGCGAGGGCGCGCGCGAACAGCGCTTTCTGCTGGTTGCCGCCGGAGAGGGACAGGATCGGCTGGTCGACGTCGGAGACGCGGATGCTCATGCGGGTTCGCCAGTCGCGCGCGAGGGACGCCTCGGCGCGCCGGTCGAGCAGGCCGAGGCGCCGGTGGGCGGCGAGCGAACCGACGGCGATGTTCTCGCCCACCGACCAGAGCGGAAAGACGCCGTCGCGCTGGCGATCGCCGGCGACCATGGCCATGCGGGGAGGCGCGAAGATGTGCTGGAGAAATTCCGTCTGGCCGTGGCCGGCGAGGCCGCCGAGGCCGACGATCTCGCCTCGGTCGGCGTCGAGCTTGCGACCGCCGGCGGTGGGGATTGCCTCGACCACCGGCGCGGCGGTTCGGGTGCGTGCGGCGCGGACCTCGCGGTCGTGCGGCAGGCCGGCGCCCATGTCGGCGACCAGATCGTCGCGGGTCAGGCCGGCGGCCTCGCGGCGCGCGACGATCCGGCCGTCGCTCATCACCACGACGCGGCCGCAGGCGCGGATCACCTCGTCGAGAACGTGGCTGACGAAAAGGACGGTGCCGCCGCGGCCGGTGAAGCGCCCGACGTGATCGAGGAGCTGGCCGGCGGTGGCGCTGTCGAGGGACGAGGTCGGCTCGTCGAGGATGACGAGGCGGGCGGGCACGTCGGTTTCGGTGAAGGCGCGGGCGTTCTCGACCATCTGGCGCTCGGTCAGGGACAGGTCGGACACCGGCGCGCCGGGCGCGATGCGGTGGCCGGGAAAGATCTCGTCGAGCGCGCGGCCGATCAGCGCCGCCGCCCGGACGCGCCAGCCCCAGCCGCGCAGGCGCGGATGCGACAGGCGCGTGTTCTCGGCCACCGTGAGGTTGGGGCAGAGCGACAGCTCCTGGGACACGGCGCGGATGCCGAGCCGGCGGGCGGCGGTGGCCGAGTAGGGCATGCCGGCTGCCGCATCGCCGGTCACGACCTCGCCGGCGGTGGGCGGCACGGCACCGGTCAGCACGTTGATCAGTGTCGACTTGCCGGCGCCGTTATGGCCGACCAGGCCGACGCACTCGCCCGCGGCGAGGTCCAGGGTCGCCTCGCGCAGGGCCTGGATCGGACCGTAGCTCTTGGCGACCCCGCGGAGCGAGACGAGAGATGCCTCGACGTTCACCCGTGCGTCTCAGTGCGCGCGGGTGATGAGCGCCTCGGTGTCGGCCTGGCTGTAGAGCTTGTTGGCGACCCCGCCTTGCGGTGTCGCGGCGAGCGCGCCCGCGAGCTGCGCCTGGTCGATCGACAGGTAAGGGATGGTGATGTCCTTGGGCACCTGTTTGCCATCGAGCACCGCCTGCGCGACCCAGAAGGCGAGTGTCACGATCCCCGGCGCGATCGAGGTCGAGACGGTGGTGTAGCCGTCCTTGGCGTGCTGCGCCGCCCACCAGGCCATCTCGTCCTGGCGGTTGCCCATGATGATGATCGGCTCGGGGCGGCCGGCGTCGGCGAAGGCCTGGGCGGCGCCGTAGCCGTCGCCGCCCTGGGTCACCACGCCGCCGACCTTGGGCAGGCCGGAGATGATGCCGGCGACCGCCTTCTGGGCGACCGTCTGGGTCCAGTTGCCGTAGACCGAGCCGACGATCTTGAAGCCCGGGTGGGCGGCGACGCCGGCGGCGATGCCGTCGTGGATGGCGGCGTCGATCGAGGTGCCGGCCAGACCGCGGATCTCGAGCAGGTTTCCGCCCTTCATGCGGGTGGCGAGGTAGTCGACCTCGCTCTTGCCCATCTTCTTAAAGTCGACCGCGAGCCGCCAGGCGCATGGCGCGGTGACGATGCCGTCGAACGACACCACCGTGATGCCGGCGTTGCAGGCGGCCTTGACGGCGCCGTTGAGCGCGGTCGGCGAAGCGGCGTCGATGACGATCGCGTTGTAGCCCTGCAGGATCATGTTCTGGATCTGCGCCGCCTGTTCGGTCACCTGGTTCTCGGCGGTGGTGAACTCGGGGGCGGCCTTGATCAGGCCGGCCTTGACCGCCGGCGCGGTGCCCTCTTGCCAGCTCTTGAGCATGGTCTGGCGCCAGGAATTGCCTGCGAAATTGTTGGACAGGGCCACCGTCTTGTCGGCGGTCCCCGCGGCCATGGAGAGACTTGGGGCGGCGATCGCCAGGGCGGCGGCGAGACCGGACAGGGATAAGCGGGCCATGACGTTTCCTCGTTCAAAGCGTTGAACCGGTCTTGCCAAAACCGGGCGGGGCCGACAACGGCCGTCGTCCCACTGTAGAGGACAATGGCATGGACGAGGCGAGCCCCGATGCCGTTTGGCACAGCCTGACTGCGGTGCGGGAGCGTGCGCCGCTGGTGCACAGCATCACCAACCTGGTGGTCACCAACCTGACGGCGAACGCGCTGCTGGCGTTCGGCGCCTCGCCGGCGATGGTCGAGGGGACCGACGAGGTGGAGG
>CAXUBM010000142.1:4790-5667 GCA_964249235.1 uncultured Acetobacteraceae bacterium
GACGATGAGCTCGGGGCGGGCCGCTTCGATGCGGCTGGCGGCTGCGGCGGCGCGTGAGGCGGGCACGCCCTGGGTGCTGGACCCGGTGGCGGCGGGGGCGATCTCCTATCGGACGGCGGTGGCGCGCGACCTGCTCCGCCACCGGCCGGCGGTGGTGCGGGGCAACGCGTCGGAGATCATGGCACTGGCGGGGGAGACCGCCTCGGGGCGCGGCGTCGACAGCGCGCACGGCGCGGAGGCGGCGCACGCGGCGGCAAAGGCGTTGGCTTGCCAGACCGGAGCGGTGGTCGCGGTGACGGGGGCGGTGGATCACGTGACCGACGGATCGCTCGTGCTGTCGGTCGCCAACGGCGTGGCGATGATGACCCGGATCACCGGGATGGGATGCACGGCGACCGCGCTGATCGGAGCGTGCCTGGGCGCGGGGGTGGCGCCGCTGGCGGCGGCGGCGCATGGGCTGGCGCTGCTGGGGCTCGCCGCGCAACGCGGCATGACGCAGGCGCGGGGACCGGCTTCGTTGCAGGTGGCATTGCTTGACGAGCTGCACCGGCTGGACGAGGAGGCCGTGCGGCAGGAAGCGCGGGTCGGCTAGATCGGGCTCTGCCCCGGCTCAGCTGCGGAACATCGTCAGGATCAGCAGGAACAGACCGATCGCCGCCGCCTGCAGAAGGATGCGCCAGCGCATCAGCGCGTTCTGCCGCCTGGGGTCCGCGCCCTTGCGGACCAGGCCGATGACGCCGACGGCGAGGATGACGACCACGCCCAGCATGGCCAGCACCATCAGGAGGGTGAGGAACGCGCGCATGACGGTCTATCTGGTCCACCAAACAAGTTCTTCACCCATCGCCCCCTTCTCATCGGCGCGCAACGGGGCGAC
>CAXUBM010000143.1:0-5659 GCA_964249235.1 uncultured Acetobacteraceae bacterium
CCTCGAACATCCGTGCCTTCGTCTGCTCGGACGCAAGCCGCTCCCCGCTCGCAATTGCCCCGCCACGATCTGCTGCAGGATCTGCCCGCGAAGCTGGTCCCCCAGGGTCTGCCGTTTGCCCGGCAGCAGCACCAATCGGTCCATCGGCTCCCCCGCCTTGTCACATCTCTTTACGAATTCAGTGCTGCTGCAGCACTCTTCGCCACATGAGCATGTCGACCGACCCGGACGGCAACCAACGCCCTGCCCGCCGCCGCCCCGAGCGCCCCGAGGATCTGCGCAGCCACCGCTGGTTCGGCGTTCACGACCTGCGTGCCTTCGGCCATCGTTCGCGCATGAAGCAGCTGGGCTACGCGCCCGAGGATTTCGCCGGCCGACCCGTGATCGCCATCATCAACACCTGGAGCGGCTTGGCCCATTGCCACGCCCATTTCCCCGACCGGGTCGAACACATCAAGCGCGGCGTGCTGCAGGCCGGCGGCTTCCCCGTCGAGATCCCCGTGACCGCCCTGCCCGAGAACTTCGTCAAGCCGACGACGATGCTCTACCGCAACCTCCTCGCCATGGAGGTCGAGGAAAACCTCCGCTCCCAGCCCGTCGACGCCGCCGTCCTGATGTGCGGCTGCGACAAGACCACCCCGGCCCTGATCATGGGCGCGATCAGTGCCGGCATTCCCGCCATCGCCATGCCCGCCGGCCCGATGCTCCGTGGCCATTGGCGCGGCCAGATCCTCGGCTCGGGCAGCGACATCTGGAAGTTCTGGGACGAGCGCCGCGCCGGAAACATCTCCGACCTGGACTGGGGCGAAATGGAAGCCGGCATCGCCCGCTCCGACGGCGTCTGCATGACCATGGGCACCGCGTCCACCATGACCGCGCTGGCGGAGGTCCTCGGGCTCGCCCTGCCGGGAGCCTCCTCGATCCCCGCCCCCGACGCCGGCCACAAGCGCATGGCGGCCAGCTGCGGCCGTCGCGCCGTCGAGCTCGTCTGGGAGGACCTGATCCCCTCCGACCTCCTCACCCCGGAGGCATTCGACAACGCCATCATCGTCAACGCGGCACTCGCCGGCTCCACCAACGCCATCATCCACCTGATCGCCACGGCCCGCCGCTGCGGTATCCCGCTCGCACTCGAGCGCTTCGACCGACGCGGCGCCGGCGTCCCCGTGCTCGCCGATATCCGTCCCTCCGGCCGCTTCCTGATGGAGGACTTCTATTACGCCGGTGGCCTCCCGGCCTTGCTCGCCCGCTTGCGCGACCGTCTCGACCTCGGGCAGCGCAACGTCGGCGGCCAGACGCTGGCCGAGATCGTCGAAACCGCCGCCGTCCACAACGACGAGGTCATCCGCCCGCTGGACCGTCCGGTATCGAACGCCGACGGACTTGCAGTCATGCACGGCAACCTCGCCCCGAACGGTTGTGTCATGAAACCCGCAGCCGCCGAGCCTCGTTTTCTTTGCCATACCGGGCCGGCCATCGTCTTCGACAGCTATGACGCCATGATCCAAGCCATCAGCGACGAGAGCCTCGACGTCACGCCCGACCACGTGCTGGTGCTTCGCAACGCCGGTCCCCAAGGCGGTCCAGGCATGCCCGAATGGGGCATGCTCCCCATCCCGCTCAAGCTGGTCCGTCAAGGTGTGCGCGACATGCTGCGTCTTTCCGATGCCCGCATGAGCGGCACGAGCTACGGCGCCTGCATTCTGCACATCGCCCCGGAAAGCTTCGTCGGCGGCCCGCTCGCCCTGGTCCGCAACGGCGACCTCGTCGAATGCGACGTTGCCGCCCGCCGCCTTTCCCTCCTCGTCGCCGACGACGAGCTCGCCCGGCGCCGCGCCGCCTGGACCTCACCCCCGCCCCGCTACACCCGTGGCTACGGGGCGATGTTCTCCGCCCATATCGGCCAGGCCGACACCGGCTGCGACCTCGACTTCCTCGCAGCCATCGGCCGCGTCCGCGAGCCCGAGATCCATTGACCATCACTCTGACCGGCGCCGCCGGCGCGCTCGGCCGCATTCTCCGTCCCGGCCTGCTCGCCGCCGGTCGTCACCTGCGCTCCGTCGACCGCATCCCTCTCGCTCCTCTCTTTCCCACGGAACGCACGCTCGCCGGAGACCTCCGCGACCCCGCCTTCGTCGACCGCGCGCTCGACGGCCAGTCGGCCGTGATCCATTTCGCCGGCACCTCCGTCGAACGGTCGCTCCCCGACCTCGTCGACAACAACCTCCTCGCGCTGCACGCCCTCTACGAAGGCGCGCGCCGTCACGGCGTGACGCGCATCGTGTTCGCCAGCTCCAACCACGCCTTCGGCATGCACGAGGCCAACGCGCCGCTCACCGAGCACGTCGCCTACCGTCCCGACAGCCTCTATGGCCTGAGCAAGATGTGGGGCGAGGGCATGGCGCAACTCTATTGGAACCGTCACGCGATCGAGACCGTCAGTCTTCGGATCGGCTCCGCCGTGGAGCGCCCCACCGAGCTCCGCCACCTCACCACGTGGCTCGGCCACGACGATCTTCTCCACCTCGTCCAGCGCGCCATCGAGGCGCCCAATGTCGGCTGCGTCGCTGTCTGGGGCATCTCCGCCAACACCCGCGCAAGCTGGACCGACCGCGCCGCGGACGTGATCGGCTACCGCCCAACCCAGAACGCCGAAGATTACGTCGCCACCGTCGAGAACCACAGGGCCTGGCGCTTCGTCGGCGGCAGCTTCGCGGAGCAAGGCGGCTCCGCCCCCCTCATCCCCGCCGGGGGCGGCCCCTGAACCGCTGCGACGATGCGGCTCTGGGGCGCGCAGGCACAAACCCGTTACGGCGTGATCAGAAACAGCAACGGGCTCGCCCCCAGCTGCGCCGTCGTGGTCGAGCAGCCCTGACAGGTCGCGATCGTCTGCGGCCCGTTGCTGTTGCTCCCCCACGTGCCGCTTCCATACAGGGTCGGATCCTGCTGCAGGATCAAGGACGCCTCCCGCGGCAGCGTCAGCGTCAGCGTCGCCGCCGCCACGTTGTTCTCCGTGCGCGTGGACGCGTTCCACAGGGCGGGTTCCTGCCACGCGGCCAAGATGAAGTCTCCGTACTGCGCCGAGTAGAACAGCGCGGTACTCACCCCCGTCACCGACGACGCCAGGCTGTAGGTCAGGCTCGGCTCCACCGAAGGCGCGGGCGCTGCGTCGAGCATGTCGAGCATCATCGCGTGAAACGCCTCCGCCACCGGCCGCGGCGAACCGTCATAGTTGAACCACCCGAACTGCGGGTCCTCGTTGTTGCCGTCGGGATCCGGATAGGCCGCGAGCAGCTGGTAGAAGTCGATCTCGCGTGCCCTCGCCTGCCAGGCGTCGAACGCCATGTCCAGCGTCTGCCGCATGGCCGCGTCCTGGCTGACCTCGCGCGAGTTGATGTCACCTCCGCTGCCGCACGCGCCCGCGTCGGAGCAGAACGCGCGCGCGGTGCCGACATTGCTGTCGTCCGTCTGCGCATACCCGTCCTCGGTGATCACCTTGGGCGACCCGTAGGGACAATGTGCCGGAAGCGTACCGTAGGCCTGGGCGAAGGCGGAGCCGACGTAATAATCGGGCATGCTGCCCTGGTTCGGATAGGGATGCACGTTCTCGGAATCCGCATACGCGCCGATCACGCACACGCCCGGCTGCGCCTCGCTCGTGAAGTCGCTCAGATACGTGTGCACCAGGGCCGACGCGTTCTTCGCGGCATAAAGATTACGATCATAGGCGATTGCCGCCGCGTCTCCGCTTTGTCCTCCGTAGGAAAACGACGACGACACCTCGTTCGGACCCTCGAGCGAGGTCACCGCCGGCGGCATCCGGGTCAAGTAGCTCACGCCGGGCCGCAGATTGGCGACGATCTGCGCCTGCGCGAGCTGCGTGGCGATGTCGCCCCCGGTGAGGAGGTCGAACCCGTCGCCGTTGGCGACCAATGCCGCGATGGCGTTCTCGAAAGTCTGGTACACCGCCCCGTTGCCTGGGTCGGGCATGCCGTCGCGGAGCCGCCGGAACGCGTACGTCGCCGCCTGCGCACTGCCGCGCGGCGCCCCTGAAAGGTAGTTGAGGTCGTAGATCACGTTCTGGACCGCCGACACGCCATTCGGCATCGCCGTCCCGTCATACAGGCCGTCGGTGTATTCCAAGTGCACATTCATGCCGAGCATCGCCTGGAACGCCGTCACCGGCGCCGCTCGCTGCGTGACGAAATTTTGCGCGTGCGCGCATGTCGCCGCGCAGGCGAGCGCGCCCGCGCCAAGGACCAAAAGTCGCATTTGTGGCAAGCTCCTCGGATTACATCACATCGTCTAAGTAGATGAGAGCGAAACGACCGCACTACCTACGGTTATTGCAAGTTGTCGCAGTCCAGACTGCAACGATGTTCCGCGTAGTGCGATGCGGCTCCGCGTGCAACCCACAAACGCAAGCCTGATCAGCAAAATTTGGGTTTCGCCGCACGCTCCACGGGGAAGCGGCCCGCCTGACCCGTCAGTTCAGAGGAGGAAACACCACGCCGGTCAGTTCTTCAGAGATCGTCCACAAACGCGCCGCCGCCAGCCGCTCCGAGGCTTGTGCCTCGATCTTCGCCAGTCTCGGCCTGCCGCGGATTTCTCGAAAACCGTCCGGTCCCCAATATTGGCCGCCCGACACGTCCGGCATGCAGGCCGCGTAGATCCCCGGCCAGGCCCCGGCCTCGGCGTCCTGCCCGAAGATCCTGATCGCCGTGTTGCCGATCGCCGCCTGCCAGGCCGGCAGCCCGATCGCCCCCACGAACCCGGTCGTCGCGACGCCCGGATGCGCCGCCACACTGAGCAGCCGCGACCCCGAAGCTCGCGCCCGCCGGTCGAGTTCGAGCGCGAACATCAGGTTGGCGAGCTTGGACTGCGCGTATACCGCGCCCGGCCGGTAGGATCGCTCGCTCTGCAGGTCGTCGAACTCGATCCGCCCCCGCCGGTGCGCCACCGATGAGATCGTCACCACGCGCGGCGCCGCCGTCCGCAGCAGCGACGGCACCAGCAACCCCGTCAGCGCGAAATGCCCGAGGTGGTTGGTGCCGAACATTCGCTCGAGCCCGTCCTTCGTCACCCCGCGCGCCGGCTGCATGCCCAGCCCCGCATTGTTGAGCAGCACGTCGATCCGCTCCGGCCCCCGCGCCGCGAATGCCTTCACGCTCGCCAGGTCCGCCATGTCCAGCAGCGCCACCTCGATCGCTGCTCCCGGATGCCGCGCCGCGATCCGCGCCCGCGCTGCCTCGCCCCGGCCTGCGTCGCGAACCGCGAGCACCACCTGCGCGCCTCGCGCCGCCAAGACGCGAGCCGCCTCCTCGCCGATCCCGCTGCTCGCTCCCGTCACCACCACCGTCTTGCCGGTCTGGTCAGGTACGTCCGCCACCGTCCAAACCATGTCCGCCTCCCTGATCGAGTTGCAGCGCCATCACGACATCGTCATGGGTCGTCGCCCCGACCAGGAACTGCCGCGTCCCCGCCATCCGGAACCCCTGCCGCCGATAGAATGCGATCGCCCGCTCGTTGCGCCCATACACGCCCGCCAGCAGACGCGCCGCGCCGCCGCCGCGCGCCGCCGCCGCCCGCCGCCGCCGCGTCGACCCGAACCTCCCCCGCCACACCCGGCTCAACCCCTAGAGCCGGATGCGGGCCAAGG
>CAXUBM010000144.1:0-5652 GCA_964249235.1 uncultured Acetobacteraceae bacterium
GTGTCGGTGAGATCGTCGGCCTCGGCGGTCTCGCCGGCCACGGCCAGACCGAATCGCTCGTCGAGCTGTTCGACGGGCGGACGATGGCGTTCGTCGCCGGCGACCGCCAGCGCGACGGCGTGTTCCCGCTCTGGTCGATCAGCGAGAACATTTCGGTGGGCGCGCTCCGCGACCATCGCGACAAACGCGGCCTGCTCGATCCCCGGCGCGAAATGGCGACCGCGTCCGAGTGGGGCCGCAACCTCCGGATCCGGGCGCCGCATCTTTCGGCGCCGCTCGTGTCGCTGTCCGGCGGCAACCAGCAGAAGGCGCTGTTCGCCCGCGCGCTGGCGTCCGCCGCGCGCGTGATCCTGATGGACGACCCGATGCGCGGCGTCGACATCGCGACCCGGCAGGACGTCTACGCGCTGATCCGCGCCGAGGCCGCCCGCGGCCGCACCTTCTTCTGGTACACGACCGACGCCGACGAGCTCCTCGAATGCGACCGCGTCCTCGTCTTCCGGGAACGCGAGATCGTCGCCGAGCTCGCCCACGACGAGATCGACGAGACGCGCCTCCTGCAGGCGTCGTTCTGATGCCGATCCTCGCCGGCGGCGGCCCCCGACGGCTGGTGCGCGCGGCGCTGCCGACCGTCACCCTGCTGATCCTGCTCGCCGCGACCGCCTATCTCCGGCCGCGCGCGATGAGCTACTTCGGCTTCACGCTCATGCTGAACCTCGCGGTGCCGATCGCGCTCGCGACGGTCGCGCAGGTCATGTTCCTCGCCACCAACGATCTCGACCTGTCGATCGGCAACTACGTCGGCCTCGTCAGCTGCCTGGCGGCGACGGTGCTGCCGCGGAACCCGCTGCTCGGCATCGTCGCGCTGCTCGGCTGCGTCGCCGCCTACGCCGCTCTCGGCGCCCTCGTGCAGCGGCGGCAGCTGCCCTCGATCGTGGTGACGCTCGGCATGTCGTTCGTCTGGCTCGGCCTCGCGATCCTGGTGCTGCCGGTGCCGGGCGGCACCGCGCCCGGCTGGCTCACCACCTTCATGGCGGTGCAGCCGCCTCTCGTGCCGCTGCCGATCCTGCTCGCGATCCTGATCGCGATCGCCGGCTGGCTCGTGCTGATGCGCTCGTCCTACGGCACCGTGCTCCGCGGCATGGGCGGGTCCGAGCGCGCGGTGGTCCGTGCCGGCTGGTCGCCGGTCGCGGCACGCGCGACGCTCTACGCGCTCGCCGGCGTGTTCGGCGTCCTGTCCGGCCTCGCGCTGGTCGGCATGACGACGTCGGCCGACGCGAACATCTCGAGCCGCTACACGCTGCTCTCGATCGCGGGCGCCATCCTCGGCGGCTCCGAGTTCTTCGGCGGCCGCGTGGCCCCGGTCGGCGCGGTGATCGGCGCGCTCGCGCTGGCCCTGGCGGGCTCGGTGCTGTCGTTCCTGCAGCTCGGCGCCGAGTGGCAGGTCGGCGCGCAGGGGATGATCCTGATCGCGGTGCTGGCGCTCCGTGCCCTCGTCGCGCCGAAGGGAGAGGACGCATGAGCGGCAGCGCCGCGACCCGCCTCCGCACGCTCGCGCGGCTCCCGTCGATCTGGTCGTTCGCCGCGGCGCTGCTGACCTTCGCGGTGTCGGCCGCGATCCATCCGACGGGCGCCGGCGGCACGGTCCGGAGCGCGCTCGGCTTCGGGACCTTCGACGTCATCGTCGGCCTCGCCCAGATGTTCGTGGTCACCCTCGGGCCCGGCAACGTGGACCTGTCGATCCCGTCGACGATCGCGCTCGCCGGCTTCGTCGCGATGAAGGTGATGAACGGGTCGGACGCGATGATCGTCCCCGGGATCCTGGCGGCGCTCGCGAGCGGGCTTGTCGTCGGCCTCGGCAACACGGTGCTGATCTTCGCGCTCCGGATCCCGCCGATCATCGCGACGCTGTCGGCGTCGTTCGTGATCCAGTCGGTCGCGATCGCGATCGGCGGCGGGCTGCTCGTGCAGCCGCCGCACGCGCTCAGTGCCTTCACGAGCGCGGCGCCGTTCGACCTGCCGCTGCTCAGCTTCGTCGGTCTCGCCCTCGCGGTCGCCGCCCGCGTCGCCCTGGCGCGGACCGTCACCGGCCGCGCGGTGCTCGCGATCGGGCAGAACCCCCGGGCGGCGCGCCTCGCCGGCCTCCCGGTTGTGGCCGTCAGGGTCTCGACCTACGCGCTTTCGGGCGTGCTCGCCGCAGTCTGCGGGACGCTGCTCGCGTCGTTCACCGGCGGCGCCTCGCTCGACATGGGAACCGAGTATCTCCTTGCCTCGATCGCCGTCGTGGTGATCGGCGGCAGCGCCGTCAGCGGCGGCCGCGCCAGCGTGTCCGGCGTCTGGGGCGCCGCGCTCTTCCTCGTCCTGCTGGTCAACCTCCTCAACACGTTCGGCTTCGGCGCCGGCGGACGGACGCTGCTCACGGGGCTCATCATCATCGCCGTGATCGCCGCCGCGGGCGGCAAGCAGACGGCCTGAAAGGCGGGGCTTCGCCCCGGACCCCACCAGGCGCTGGGCGCCTGGACCCCGGATCGGGACGGAGATCCATGTGGGCGCTCTTGTCTGCCGGTCGCCCGGCGAGCTCGCGCTCGAAACGCCCCCCGACCCCGTTCCCGGTTCCGAGGACGCGGTCCTCCGGATCCGTCGCGTCGGCGTCTGCGGCACCGACCACCACATCGTCGGCGGCCGCCAGCCTACCTAGGGTCGACAAGCCGGAGGGGCCAATGATAAACGTACCGTACGGTGCTGCTTTGGAGCACGATCCGACATGCGGGTGAAAACGGATGATCGGCGCCGCGCCATCGTGGAAGCAGCCTCGGGGGTGTTTCAGGAGTTCGGCTTCGACGGCGCCAGCATGTCTGCCATCTCGGAGGCCCTGGGTGGCTCCAAGACGACTCTCTACAGCTACTTCGAATCTAAGGAGGAGCTCTACGAGGCGGTCATGATCGAAGCCGTAGAGGCCCAGGTCGACAGTTTCCTGATCATCCTGGATCATCCCTCGGGAGACCTCCGGAAACCTCTACTCAAGTTCGGTACTGCTTACCTAGAGTGGGTGCTTTCCCGAGAGGTCGTCACGGTCGTACGCAGCGGCATCGAGATGCGCGACGATGGCCTGGGCCCACGCCTGTTCGCGCGTGGTCCCAAACGATGCTGGGATCACGTCGCCGTTTTCCTGAAGAAGTCGATGGATGACGGATGGCTGCAGCTCGCCGAACCGGTCGTGGCCGCTCTGCACCTCAAGGGTTTGCTGCAGGCAGGATTGTTCGAACCGTTCCTGTTTGGGGCGCCTGCGATCATTCCGCACTCGCGTGCCGTCGAACTCGCAGTCGACGCGTTCCTGCGAGCCTACCGGCCGGGACGTTCGTCGATCGCGACACGATCACGATCCAGACGCGATGATGCGCAACGGTCATGACGGGAAGACCATGCGGCGGGCGGAGGCCCTGTTTCGCCGCCTGCAGGCTGGCCTGGGCAGCTTGCCGATGAGCTCGGCGTTCCGATGGAGATCCGATCGGATGGAGTCAGGTCCGGCGGCGGAGATCGAGGCGCGAGGACACGATGATCCACCGCTTCTCCATCGGCGCTTACGGAAGCGGAAATCTCGAAATCAGGAGCAAGAACAGCATGGGTTCGATCGACGTCCACACGCATTTCATTCCGGACAGCTACCTCGCGGCTCTTGCCGACGTCGGAGTCACGACGAAGGAGATCGGCTTTCCCATGGCCCGCTGGGATGTCCAGGAGAGGCTTGCACTCATGGAGGAGAACGACATCCAGACCGAAGTCCTGTCGTTGTCCTCACCCGGTTTGAGATATTGGACCGGCGCGGCTGCCGCAGGATTGGCCAACTCGCTGAATGTCGAACTCGCTGACATCGTCCGGGAACGGCCGTCCCGGTTCGGCGGGTTCGGCACCATTCCCCTGCCCGACGTGGAGGCCTGCCTGGAAGAGATCGCCCACATCTACGATGATCTGGAGCTGGACGGGATCGTCGTGATGACGAACTACGACGGCGTCTACCTCGGCGATCCTCGGTTCGCTCCAGTCATCGACGAGTTGAACCGCCGGAAGGCGATCGTGTTCGTGCATCCGACCGAGGGTCCGTCCAACGACATCGTCGTGCAAGGTTATCCTGCACCGGCATTCGAGTATCCCGCCGAAACCACCCGGATGGTCGTCAGCCTGATCGACTCCGATGCCGTTACGCGATGCCCAGACATCAAGTTCATCGCGTCACACGGCGGAGGAACCCTGCCGCTGATCCAACCCCGTCTCGCCGTCTTGATGCCATGGAAGAGAAAGGAAGATCCGGAGCAGGGCGCCGAACGAGTCAACCGGACGATCGATTCGCTGTTCTTCGACACGGCTATCGTCAGCTATCCGGCGTCGCTGGCGGCTCTTCACGCGATCCACAGCACGTCCAAGATGCTGACCGGCTACGACCTGCCGTTCTTTCCTCCGGACAAGATCAAGGTTTCCCTGAACAACTTGCAGCAGTTCGAGGGCTATTCGGACGCTGACCGTAATCTGATCATCTCAGGAAACGCGCTCACGATCCTGCCTCGAATCGCAGCTGCGATTGGAACCCGACCGTCTGATCCCACGACGTGATGGTCCGGCTGATCGTGGAGCAGATCCAAGCTGGAGCAAGGGGCTGGCTGTGATTGGCTGCGGATGAGGTCGCGGGGTAAGCGCATCCGCAAGCCGCGATCGGGATGGTTCTCGTTGTAAGTTGGGCGAGCTCGGTCAGGGCCTCTGGGCCGGGCTTGATCCTCGCTTAATCGCGCGTGACGGTCTTCCCGAGCCGCCTCGCTGACGCCGTTGCTCTCGAACTGCGCACGCGGTGAAGCAGGCCCCAGCCGTTGTCAGCCAGCCCACTGCACAGAGTAGGGCGCGCGGCAGGCACCGAGGCGCTGTTCAAAGCAAGCCAGCATGAGAGCGCGCTATCTCGCCGCTGCTTCTGCCTGTCATCGCCTGCCAGGCAACGATCCGGCCGTAGCCTTCGTTGGGCCGGTTGGCCAGGCATCGGTAAGCTGGCGGGTCGCGGCCAGCAACTCGTCGTCGCCGTCGCGCTGTCAGGTTTGCGCCCCGTGTCCGGTCGAGATGGAGCCGCCTTACATGCCGAACGCATTTTGGTTGTCGTCCATGTCGTCATCCGCACGCCACCGTCCGTTCACCGCATTGGTCATGCCCCATCAGCACCGGTGAGCTACTTCCGTTATCAGGGGAGTTAGCGTCCGCCATCGAACCTTCTGGTGAGAGCTGCATTGCAGCAGTTCGAGCTGCCTCCTCCAAGATCCGCTCCGACCCAGCCGCGGCGGTTCAACCAACCAAGTCTGACCCCTAAGCGTATGGGGTCCAGGCGCCCAGCCGGGCTCTCATCGCGCAAGCGCGATGGGTTCCGTCCTGGTGGGGTGCGGGGCAAAGCCCCGCCTCGTCCTCGTCCCGCTTGCCACGCGCCGGCACATACGCCATCCGGGCGGCATGACGCTCCGAGACGACGCACCCGCCTGGTTCAGCACGCTCCGCGACCGCTTCTGCGACAGCTTCGAACGGATCGAGCGCGAGGCGGGTTCCGACGCGTGCTTCGAGCGGAACAGCTGGACGCGCCCGACCGAGGATGGCGCGGACGGCGGCGGCGGCGTCACCGCGGTG
>CAXUBM010000145.1:0-313 GCA_964249235.1 uncultured Acetobacteraceae bacterium
CCGTAGAGCTTGTGGCCGGTGAAGACGTAGAAATCCGCCCCGATCGCCTGTACGTCCACCGCGCGGTGCACCACCGCCTGCGACCCGTCGAGCAGGATCTTCGCCCCGGCCGCGTGCGCCATCGCCGCGAGCCGCGCCGCCGGCGTCACCGTGCCCAGCACGTTCGACATGTGCGTGACCGCCACCAGCCCTACCCGCCCATCCGCGAGCTTGACCGCCAGATCCTCCAGATCGATCTCGCCAGCATCCGTGATCCGCGCCACCCGCAGCTCGATCCCGTGCGCGTCGCGCAGCATCTGCCAAGGCACGATAT
>CAXUBM010000145.1:323-2394 GCA_964249235.1 uncultured Acetobacteraceae bacterium
ATATTGGCGTGATGCTCCATCTCCGAGATCACCACCGCCTCGCCCGCCTTCATCACGCCGCGCCCATAGCTGTGGGCCACGAGGTTGATCGCCTCGGTGCTGTTGCGCGTGAACACGATTTCGTCGGCCGACGCCCCCAGCAGCGATGCCGTCAGCCGCCGCGCCTCCTCGTAGGCGTCGGTGGTCCGCTCGCTCATCCAATGCAGCCCGCGATGCACGTTCGCATACTGATGCCGCATCGCATCCGTCATCGCGTCCATCACCGCCACGGGCTTCTGCGCCGACGCCGCACTGTCGAGAAAGACGAACCGCTTGCCCCTGATACGCTCGGCCAGGATCGGAAAATCCGCCCGCCTCGCCTCGACGTCGTAACGCGCCGGCGCGATCGCATTCATTTGCCGCTGACCTCCAACCCGTGCCGCGCCCACCAGCGCTCGACCGCCCCGTCGAGCATCAGCCGCGCGGCGCCCGTGACACCTTCGATCGCCTCGGCCAGGAACGCCCGCACCAGCAGCGCCCGCGCCTCGCCTTCCGGCACGCCGCGCGAGCGCAGATAGAAGATCTGCTCCGCGTCGAGTTCGCCCACCGTTGCCCCGTGGCTGCACTTCACGTCGTCCGCATGGATCCGAAGTTGCGGCTTGCTGTCGATCTCGGCGTGCTCGGACAACAGCAGCGCCTGGTTCATCTGGTAGCCGTCGGTCTTCTGCGCTTCGCGCGCGACGTCGATCCGGCCCTGGACGACGCCCCGGCTCCGGCCCGCCAGCACGTTCTTGACTGTCTGCCGCGACGCGCAATGCGGCGCCACGTGGGCGACCGACGTCGTGAAATCCCCGTGCTGGCGCCCCGCCAGCAGTTGCGCCCCGTTCAGGTGCACCGCGCTCCGCTCGCCCAGCAACGACGCGTGGATCTCGGTGCGTGCCAACACCGCCCCCACCGTCAGTCCGAAACTGTCGTAGACGCCGTCCTCGCCGATCTCGACGTAGGTCGTCGACAGATGCACCGCCTCGTCGCTCTCGTCCTGCAGCCGGACGTGCGTCAGCGCCGCCCGCGCCGCGACCGAGATCTCGAACACCGGATTATGCAGATAGGCGCCCGCGCCCGCCGACGCCTCGATCAGCGTCAACCGCGCGCCCGGCCCGAGCGTCAGCACGTGCCGAGGATGAAAGGCAATCGACCGCATCGCCGAGTGCGCTCCGATCGAGACCAGGAACAGCGTGCCGCCGTCAATGCCGGCATCCACCGTCACCACCGCCCCGTCCTCGGCCAGCATCGTGTTGAGTGCCGCCAGCCGCTCGCGTTCCGGCCGCGCCAGCCCGCCGAAATTCGGCGCCTGTCCGAACCGACGCACCTCGATCGCCTCCGGCAGAATCGACAGGTCGGCCGCGAAGCGCCCGTCGACAAACACCAGCCGTGGTGCCGCCGGCACCCCGAGTGCGGCCAGCGTCGCCTCCACGCCGGCCGCCTCGCCCACCGGCGTCAGTGCCTCGTCGAACCGGATCGCCTCCAGCGCGCGCAGGCTGGTGTAGCGCCAGTCCTCCTCGCGCACCGTCGGCAGTCCATCGCGTCGGAGGATCTCGGCCGCCGCGTTGCGCTCGTCCACCGCCCCCGGCAGCCGGCGGCGCAAACCTTCGAAGCGTGCCACGAACTGCGCCGCGGTCATGCCCGGCGCCGGCGGCAGCAATGTCTCGCTCAAGCCGCCTCCGCCAGGAACTGCGCATACCCGTGCCGTTCCAACTCGAGCGCCAGCTCGGGCCCGCCCGAGCGCAGCATCCGCCCGTGCGCCATCACGTGCACCCGGTCGGGCACCACCACGTCGAGCAGCCGCTGATGATGCGTGATCAGCACCGCAGAAAAATCGGGACCACGCAGCGCGTTGACCGCCTCGCCCACGATCCGCAGCGCGTCGATGTCGAGCCCGCTGTCGGTCTCGTCCAGCACCGCGAGCTTGGGGGCCAGCATCGTCAACTGCAGCATCTCGTTGCGCTTCTTCTCGCCGCCCGAGAACCCGACATTGACGCTACGCCGAAGCATCTCGTCGGCCATCGACAGCCGCGACGACGCCGCCCTGACC
>CAXUBM010000145.1:2404-5303 GCA_964249235.1 uncultured Acetobacteraceae bacterium
ATCGCGCACGCCCGGCAGCGCCACCGGGGCCTGGAACGCGAGCAACACCCCGGCAGCCGCCCGCTCCTCCGGCTCCATCGCCAGCAGGTCGCGCCCGTCGAACGTCACCGTGCCAGCGCTCACCTCGTAATCCTCGCGCCCGGCCAGGACGTAGCCCAGCGTCGACTTGCCCGAGCCGTTCGGTCCCATGATCGCGTGCACTTCGCCTGGGCCAACCAGGAGTTCGACCCCTTTAAGGATCTCCTTCTCGCCGATCGCTGCCCGCAATCCCGCAACCCGCAGGCCCGCCCGTCTCTCCACGCTCATCTCCTCAGCCAACGCTACCCTCGAGACTGATCGCCAGCAGCTTTTGCGCCTCGACCGCGAATTCCATCGGCAGCTCCTTGAGTACTTCGCGGCAGAAGCCGTTGACGATCATGCCCACCGCCTCCTCCTCCGACATGCCCCGTTGCCGGCAATAGAACAGCTGGTCGTCCGCGATCTTCGACGTGGTCGCCTCGTGCTCCACGGTGGCCGTCCGGTTCCTGTTCTCGATATAAGGAACCGTGTGCGCCCCGCACTGATCCCCGATCAGCAGGCTGTCGCACTGCGTGTGGTTGCGCGCGCCCGACGCTTTCGGCTGGATCCGGACCAGCCCGCGATACGTGTTGCTCGACCGCCCCGCCGAGATCCCTTTCGAGACGATCGTGCTCGACGTGTCACGGCCCAGATGGATCATCTTCGTGCCGGTGTCCGCCTGCTGGCGGTTGTTCGTCACCGCGACCGAGTAGAACTCGCCCACCGATCCGTCACCCTGCAGGATGCAGGATGGATATTTCCAGGTGATCGCCGACCCGGTCTCCACCTGCGTCCAGGAAATCTTCGAACGCGCCCCGCGGCACGCACCGCGCTTCGTGACGAAATTGTAGATCCCGCCCACGCCTTGCGCGTCGCCCGGATACCAGTTCTGCACCGTGCTGTATTTGATCGTCGCGTCGTCGAGCGCCACCAATTCCACCACCGCCGCATGCAGCTGGTTCTCGTCGCGCTGCGGCGCCGTGCATCCTTCGAGATAGCTGACCGCGGCACCTTCCTCGGCCACCAGCAGCGTCCGCTCGAACTGCCCCGTGTTGCGCGCATTGATCCGGAAATACGTCGACAGCTCCATCGGGCAGCGCACGCCGCGTGGCACGAACACGAACGACCCGTCCGTGAACACGGCCGAGTTCAGCGCCGCGAAGTAGTTGTCCCCCGGCGGCACCACGCTGCCCAGGTACTTGCGCACCAGTTCCGGATGCTCCCGCACCGCCTCCGAGATCGAGCAGAAGATGACGCCCGCCGCCGACAACGTCTTACGAAACGTCGTCGCCACCGAAACGCTGTCGAACACCGCGTCCACCGCCACCTGCGGCCGCCCCGCCGGCATCTCCTCCGGCCCGGCATTCTCGCCGGCACCCTGCACACCCGCCAGGATCGCCTGCTCGCGCAATGGAATCCCGAGCTTGTCGTAGGTGCGCAGCAACTCCGGATCGACCTCGTCGAGCGACTTCGGTCCGTCCTTCTTCTTCGGCGCCGCGTAGTAATACGAGTCTTGGTAATCGATCTTCGGATAGTCGAGCAGCGCCCACGATGGCTCGACCATCGCCTTCCAGGTCTCGAAGGCCTTCAACCGCCACGCCAGCAGCCACTCCGGCTCGCCCTTCTTGGCCGAGATGAACCGGATCGTCTCGTCCGACAGGCCCTTCGGCGCGAAATCCGTCTCGATCTCCGTCTCGAACCCATACTTGTAACCGCCCTCGCTCAGGCGCTCCACGGCACTCAGGGTCTCGGCTACGGCTGGCATGATATTCCCCTCGACAAGTCGGCCGCCGCCGTGATCGGCGCCACGGGCGTGTAGTTCTCGATCTCCTCGAGCGTGATCCGCTCGAGCGCCGCATGGACGGCCCTGTTGACCATGTCCCAGCGGCCACGAACCGGGCACCGCCCTTCCGACTGGCAGCTTCCGCTGCCGCCATCCACGCACGCCGTCAGCGCGATCGGTCCGTCGATTGCGCCGATCACCTGCGTGATCCGCACCTCCGACAAGGGCCGTGCCAATCGGTAGCCCCCGCGTGCGCCACGTTGCGACGCCACCAGCCCCGACTGGCACAGCGCCTTGAGCACCTTTGCCACCGTCGGTTCCGGAATGCCGGTATCGCCGGCCAGCGACGCCGCGTTCGTCACCGCCGATCCGTGCCCCAGCTTGACCAGCACGACGACGGCGTAATCGGCCAGGCGCGACACCCTCAACATCGGAGCCTCGAAACAATCGCGGACAAGGATGGTCCTGATTGACGGGAAATGAGTTGCAACTCACGCCTCGTCAAGTCCGCCGCACCCGGCTTGCAGCCGCGTCCCGCCCGGCCGATCCTGTCGTCATGCCCTCCCGAGATCAGCCACCCACCATCGACATGACGCTCCAGGGTGACGTCGTCACCCCGCCGTCCTTCTTCGCGCGCGCCCGCGCGGTCTGGCGTGCCCTGCCGCCGGGCGCCGTCCCTGCCATCCTGACCGCAGCCGCCATCATCCTGATCGGCCTCGTCTTCTTCGTCGGCCTGATCATCGTCGCCCTGCCCGTGCTGGTCATCCTCGCCGCGCTCGCCCTTCTCTCGCGCGCCCTCGCACGCACTCGATGACGGTTCTCGTCACCGGTGCGGCCGGCTTCATCGGCATGCACGTGGCAGCCGCGCTTCTCGCCCGCGGCGAACACGTCATCGCCGTCGACGACCTCAACGCCTATTACGACGTCGGCCTCAAGCGCGCCCGCCTCGCCGCGCTGGAGCCGCACCGCGCCTTCCGGTTCCACCAGCTCGACATCACCGACCGCGGCCAGCTTTTCTCACTCGTCGACGCTCACTCCGGCATCACCGACATCGTGCAC
>CAXUBM010000145.1:5313-5631 GCA_964249235.1 uncultured Acetobacteraceae bacterium
CGGTGTCCGCCACTCCCTCGTCGACCCCTTCATCTACGTCACCGCCAACGCCATGGGCCACCTCGTCATGCTGGAGGCCGCCCGCCGCTGCCCCGCCTTGGCCCACTTCGTTTACGCGAGCTCATCCTCCGTTTACGGCGGCAACCAAGGCCGCCCCTCGCACGAGACCGACGACGTGTCCCGCCCGCTCTCCCTCTACGCCGCCACCAAGCGCGCCGACGAGCTGATGAGCGAAACCTATCGCCACCTCTACGGCATCCCGCAGACAGGCCTGCGCTTCTTCACCGTCTACGGCCCCTGGGGACGGCCGGACATGGC
>CAXUBM010000146.1:0-246 GCA_964249235.1 uncultured Acetobacteraceae bacterium
GTGAGGGCGACGACGGGCACCGTGGCGGCGGGGCCGTTCAGGGCGCGTATGCGGCGCGTCGCCTCCAGGCCGTCGATGTCGGGCATGCGCACGTCCATCAGGATGACGTCGAACGCATCCGCGGCGGCGCGTTCCACCGCTTGGCGTCCGCCCTCGACGGCGACGGCCTGGTGGCCGGCGGCATGGAGGAAGGCGAGCGCGATGTCGCGGTTCATGGCGACGTCGTCGACGACCATGATGCGCAGT
>CAXUBM010000146.1:256-5554 GCA_964249235.1 uncultured Acetobacteraceae bacterium
CGGCCTGACCGCCGGACGAGGCGGAGAGCTGACCGACCGGCAGCTCGACGAAGAAGATGCTGCCGCCGCCGTCGTTGTCGGCATGGCCGAGGCGGCCCCCCATCAGCTTGACCAGGCGCGAGGAGATGGCGAGGCCGAGACCGGCCCCTTCGATCGCGGCGTCGGCGCCGCCGACGCGCTCGAACTCGCCGAAGACGCGCTCGACCTCCCGAGCCGGGATGCCAGGGCCGGTGTCCGTCACTTCGAGCCGGACGGTTTCAGGCCGCGACCCGGGCCGGATCCCGAGCGTCACCCGGCCGGCGCTGGTGAACTTCACCGCATTGCCGAGCAGGTTGAGCAGGACCTGACGCAGCCGGGCGGCGTCGGTGGAAATGACGTGGGCGGCGGCCGGGTCCGGTTCGCAGGCCAGGGCGAGGCGCTTGAGGTCGGCCGAGGGGCGGACCAGGGCGAGGCAGGAGCGCGCCAGCTTCTCGAGCGGGACGTCCTCGCAGCGGAGGTCGACATGCTCGGCCTCGATCTCGGAGAGTTCGAGGACGTGGCTGATCATGCCGAGCAGGTGCTCGCTCGCGTCGAGCATGCTGGCGACGCGCGCGGACTGGCCCTCGGTGAGTCCGCCCTCGAGGCGGAGGAGGTGGGCGTAGCCGATGATGCCGTTCAGCGGGGTGCGCAGCTCATGGCTCATCCCGGCCAGGAAGCGCGTCTTGGCGGAGTTGGCGCGTTCGGCGCGGTCGCGGGCACGGCCGAGATGGCGGGCGAGGCGCTCGAGCTCGAGATTGACGACGCGCAGCTCGTCGGCCTGCAGCTTGCGGCTGGTGACGTCGCGGACGGAGGCGATCAGGGCCTCGGGGGCGCCCTCGGCGTCGCGGGCGAGGCTGACGGCGACCTCGACCCAGACGTAGCGGCCGTCGCGGTGCGCGGTCCGGAAGGTCATGAGCTCGGTGCCGGTCCGTCCTTCGCGGACGCGGTGGAGCTGGCGTCGGAGCGAGTTCTGGTCGTCCGGGTGAGCGAAGTCGAGCGGTGATCGGCCGAGAAGGTCGGCCGGGTCGAAGCCGCAGACATGACGGCAGGAGGGCGAGACGAAGACCTGCGCGAGATCGAGATCAAGGCGGAGGATCATGTCGCTGGTGTGGTCGGCGAGGAGGCGGAAACGAGCCTCGCTGGCGGCCAGGCGCCGGGCGGAGCTGCGAAGCTGGACCAGGCCCAGCACGGTGCAGGCGATCGCCACCACGGCGGAACCGCCGGTGAAGAGGACGAGCCGTTGGCGCGTGCGGGCCGCCTTGCGGCGTTCCGAGACGAGGGTGCGGTCACGGCTTTGCTGGACTTGATCGAGGATCGTGAAGATCCGAGCGGTGAGGTCGCTGCCGCGATCGGTGCGGACGATGGCGAGTGCGGCGTCCGGGCCGGCTTGGACACGGGCGTCCACGGTCTGGCGAAGGTCGTCGAGCTTGGCGTCCACGGCGCCGCCTAGCGTTCGCTCCTGGTTGGCGTCGGCGAACTTGCCGGAGAGCTCGTGGAGGACGGAGGGGATCGCAAGTTCGGCGCGCTGGGAGGGCGCGAGATAGCTGGGCCTGCCGGTCAGCAGGAAGCCGCGCTCGCCGGTCTCGGCTTCGAGCACCAGCTGCCGGAGGACGTCCACACGCGAGATGACGTCCCGCTGTGCGCGCAGGCGCACGAACGAGCGTGCCTCCTCGCCGGTCTGCGACACGGCCTCGCCGACCAGGGCGCAGAGGAGGATGAGCAGGCCACCGATGACCAGGGCGGGCGAGATTTGCCGGTGGAGGGCGAGCATCATGCAACGCGGGTCCTGAACACGCCGGCAGGGTGACAGGTGACCGTTTCGCAAACGTGAAGAGGCGGCCGGACCGAGCCGGCCGAGCGCTAACGGACCGGGATGCGGTGCTCGATGGCGGCGCGGCGCGCGTCGAAGAAGGCGGCGATCAGGTCCATCGCCGCGCGGTCGCAGTGCGGGCGCTCGCGGTGGACGTTCAGTCCGACGAAGTGGGCGCCGCACATACCGAGGTCGCCGGCGTGCGGCGGGAAGGGCGAGCAGATGGCGAGGTCGGTCAAGGGCACGACGTGCAGGGGGCCGCGGCTCAGGGCGGCGACCTGCAGACCCTGCTCGTCGAGTTCGGTGGCGAGCGGGCCGGGGTGGGCGGCGAGGATGCCGGCGAGCGAGGCGGCGAGGTCGTAGCCGGGAGGGAGTCCGCGCAGGCCGGTGTTCAGGGCGAGCGGACCGCCGGCGGCGTCGACGCGGCCCAGGGCGGGGACGGCATCCTCGGCCAGGAGGCAGGAGCCGAGGTCGTCAAGCCAGGCGTCGAGGGCCGGCGGCCGGCGCCACAGGATGCAGTCGTTGTCGAGAGCGAGCTCGTGGCGGCCGGGGTAGAGGCGCAGCGGCGCGAGCTTCCAGGCGACGCCTTCGGCCAGGCCGGCGTCGAGATGGGGAGCGAGGAGGCCGGGCAGGTCGGCGGCCGCGAGCCACCCGACGTGGTCGGGAACGTCGCCCACGCGGGCGCGGGCGTCGGCGAGCGGGATGGTGTTGACGCACACCGTGTAGCGCGCGTCGGGACCGAAGAGGCGGGTGGCACCGAGCACGGAGAGGCGCAGGGCGGCGAAGCCGCGGCGGCTGACGTCGCCCACGGTCCAGCGCAGGCCGGGGGCCGTCACTTGCTCTGGGCGTACGGGTTGACGGTGCCGCGCGCCAGCAGGCGCACGGGGACGCCGGGCAGGTCGAAGGTCTCGCGCAGGCCGTTGACCAGGTAGCGGCGGTAGTCCTCCGGGAGCTGCTCGGCGCGGGTGCCGAAGAGGATGAAGGTGGGGGGCCGCGCCTTGGCCTGGGTCATGTAGCGCAGCTTGAGGCGCTTGCCGCCGACGATCGGCGGAGCGTGACGCTCGAGCGCGGCCTCGAACCAGCGGTTGAGCTCGCCGGTGGCGACGCGGCGGTTCCAGACCTCGTGGGTGCGGCGGACGGCGGGGATGAGGCGGGGAACGCCCTCGCCGGTGCGGGCGGACAGGCGGACGAGCTCGATGCCCTTCATCTGGGCGAGGCTGGTCTCGAGGCGGTCGTCCACGGCCTGGCGGGTCAGGGCACGGTCCTCGACGGCGTCCCATTTGTTGAGCGCGATGACGCAACCGCGGCCCTCGCGCTCGACGAGGCGGGCGATCTGCAGGTCCTGCTCGTGCAGGCCGAGCACGGCGTCGATGACGAGGAGCACGATCTCGGCCATGCGCAGGGCGTCCAGCGTCGCGCCGACGGAGAGCTTCTCGAGCGCCGCCTCGACGCGGGCGCGTTTGCGAAGTCCGGCGGTGTCGACGAGCGCGATCGGGCCACCCTGGTCGGTGAGCTCCACGGTGACGGCGTCGCGGGTCAGGCCGGGTTCGGGGCCGGTGATCATCCGGTCCTCGCCGAGGAGGCGGTTGAGCAGGCTCGACTTGCCGGCGTTGGGGCGGCCGACGATGGCCAGGCGAAGGGGGCCGGGAGGGCGTTCGTCGGTTTCGCCCGCGTCGGGGTCGTGGTCGGGGTCGGCTTGCGGATCGGGGACGGCGGGGAGGCGCTCGGCGATCTCGCGCATCAGGTCGGCGATGCCCTCGCCGTGCTCGGCGGAAACGGCGAGCGGATCGCCCAGGCCGAGGCGGTAGGCGTCGAGCGCGCGGGCGGCCCCTGCCCTGCCCTCGGTCTTGTTGGCGACGAGGAGGACGGGGCGGTTCTGACGGCGAAGCCAGCCGGCGAAGTGCTCGTCGGCGGCGGTGATGCCGGCGCGGCTGTCGACGACGAAGCCGATCAGCACGGCCTGAGCGATGGCGGCCTCGGAGGAGGCGCGCATGCGGCCGAAGAGGGTTTCGGGGCCGGACTCCTCCAGGCCGGCGGTATCGACGAGGCGCACGGCGCGACCGCGCAGCATGGTGGTGGCGTCCTTGCGGTCGCGGGTGACGCCGGGCTCGTCGGAGACGATGGCGGTGCGGCGGCCGGCCAGGCGGTTGAACAGTGTGGACTTGCCGACGTTGGGCCGGCCGGCGATGACCACGGTGGGCGGCGGGGGATCGGTCAGCGCAGGGCTGTCAGCCTCCCGTCGTCGGTCAGCAGGAGCAGGGCGCCGGCGGCGGCGATCGGGGCGAGGCTGGCGGGGGCGTCCAGCGTGCGCTGGTCCTCGATCGAGCCGTCCGACGGCGCGAGGAGGAGCATGTTGCCGTAGCTGCTGACCACGACGAGGTGGTTGCCGGCGAGCAGCGGGCCGGCCCAGGCGATGGGCTGCTTTTGGCTGTTGGGCTTGCGGTAGCGCGGGATGACGCTGTTCCAGCGGACGTGGCCGCTGGATTTGGCCAGGCAGGTGACGGTGGCGGCGTCGGTCAGCACGAACAGCCAGTCGCCGGCCAGCACCGGCGTGTTGGCGCCGGCGATGGCGGCTTCCCAGATGCGGCGGCCGGTGCGCATGTCGGTGGCGGTGAGAAGGCCGCCGACGCTGATGGCGTAGGCGGTGCCGCCGTCGATGATCGGCTCGGCGTGGATGGAGGCGAACTCGAGCGGGCTGGCGCCGACGGTGCTGCCGAGCGTGTCGTTCCAGACCAGGGCGCCGTCGAGCGCGCCGAGGACGGCGATCTCGCCGGAGGCGAAGCCGGCGAGGACGACGCCGTTGCCGACCGCCGGCGCCGGGGCGCCGAGCAGCTGGTTGAAGGATTGCGACGCCGTGTAGGACCACAGAGCGTGGCCGTCGTTGATGTCGAGCGCGAGCAGCCGCTCGTCGATGCGAACGAAATAGAGGCGGCCGTCCGTGACGGTGGGAGGCGAGCGGACCGGCAAGGTGGTGGGCTTGCGCCAGCGGACGTGGCCGGTGGCGGCGTCGATGGCGAGCACCTCGGCCAGGCCGGTGGCGGCGTAGACGACGCCGTCGGCGTAGGCGATGCCGCCGCCGACGTTGGTGCTGCGCTCCTTCTTCGGCTTGGTGGCGAGGTGCCAGATGTCGTTGCCGGTGGCGAGGTCGAAGGCGTTGATCACCGCGTCGGCGTCCATGGTGTAGACGCGGCCGCCGGCCACGAGGGGCGGCGCGGTGAGCTGCGAGCGGTAGCCTTGGCCGGCGCCGATGCGCACGCGCCAGTCGATCCGGTTGCCGCCGCTCCAGGCGACGTGGCCCTTGACGTGGGTCGGGATCCGGCCGGGCTCGGGCCAGGATTCGTTGCGCTCGGGCGGCGGCAGGTCGAGGGGCGAGGCGGCGAGGGCCGGGTCGACGTTGAGGCTGTAGGCGGGCGGCGGGATGTCGATGCGATGGCCGGGATGGATCGGCTTGAGATCCTCCTCGAACAGGC
>CAXUBM010000147.1:0-5542 GCA_964249235.1 uncultured Acetobacteraceae bacterium
TCGACGTCGCCTATGAGCTCGAAGCCACACTCCGCGAGCGCGGCAAGCAGGACGGGCTGGATGCGCTCGAATCGACGAGCATGCAGCCGGGCTCGATCGTCAGCGTGCGCCAGCAGGAACCGCTCGGGCTGGGACACGCGATCTGGTGCGCGCGCTCCTTCATCGGCGACGATCCGTTCGCGATCCTGCTTCCCGACGACATCGTGCTCAGCGCCACGCCCTGTCTCAAGCAGCTCGCCGACGTCTATGCCGAGACCGGCGGCGCGGTCGTGGCAGTCGAGGAGGTCCCCCCGGACCGCACCAACCGTTACGGCATCCTCGACATCGGCGATGACGACGGGCGGCTGGTCGAGGTCAAGGGTTTGGTCGAAAAGCCCGACCCGAAGGACGCGCCGTCGAACCTGTCGATCATCGGCCGCTACGTGCTGACCGCCGACGTCATTGCGCACCTGGCCCGCATGGAGCGCGGCTCCGGCGGCGAAGTGCAGCTCACCGACGGCATGGCCCGCATGATCGGCCAGGTCCCTTTCCACGGCCTCCGCTACGAGGGCGAGCGTTTCGACTGCGGCGACAAGGTCGGCTTTCTCGAGGCGCAGGTCGCCTTCGCGCTCAGGCGCGCCGACCTCGGCCCGTCGGTGCGCGAGTTCCTCAAGAAATATCGCGACGCCTGATCCCGGGAGGACGGCATGCCGTATCAGCACGCGCTGCCTGCCTCGACTCTGCGGGAATACGATATCCGCGGGATCGTCGGCCGGACCCTGAGCGAGGCGGATGCCGCCGCGGTCGGCCGCGGCTTCGCCACCTTGGTCCGTCGCGCGGGCGGCAAGCGCGTCGCCGTCGGGCGGGACGGCCGGCTGTCCTCCCCCGCGCTCGAGGCGGCCCTGGTCGAGGGCGTTCTCGCCGCCGGCATCGACGTCCTACGGGTCGGATGCGGTCCGACGCCGATGCTCTACTTCGCGGCCACGACGATGGGCGCCGACGGCGGCGTCATGGTGACCGGCAGCCACAACCCGCCCGACTACAACGGCTTCAAGATGATGCTGGGAGGCAAGCCGTTCTTCGGCGAGCAGATCCGCCGGCTCGGCCGGATCGTGGCCGAGGGCGATGTCGAGGACGGTGCCGGTGCGAGCGAGGCCATCGACGTCGCACCCGCCTATGTCGGCCGGCTTCTGGAGGACTGGGACGGCGGCGACCGCCGTCTCGACGTGGTCTGGGACAACGGCAACGGCGCGGCGGGCGACGTCCTGGTCCGGCTGCTGGCCAAGCTGCCGGGACGGCACGAGATCCTCAACGGAACCGTCGACGGGCGTTTTCCCGCGCACCATCCGGACCCGACGATCCCGGCCAACCTGGCGCAGCTGATCGAGACGGTGGTGCGAAACGGGGCCGATCTCGGCATCGCCTTCGACGGCGACGCCGACCGGATCGGCGTCGTCGACGGCGCCGGCGAGATCCTCTGGGGCGACCAGTTGCTGGTCCTGCTGGCGCGCGACGTCCTCAAGAGTTATCCGGGTGCCACGATCATCGCCGACGTCAAGGCGAGCCAGACCCTCTTCGACGAGGTGGCGCGCGCCGGCGGCACGCCGCTGATGTGGCGGACGGGTCACTCGCTGATCAAGTCGAAGATGGCGGAGACCGGCTCGCCGCTGGCCGGCGAGATGTCGGGCCACATCTTCTTCGCCGACAAATGGTACGGTTTCGACGACGCGCTCTACGCTTCGGTGCGGCTGTTGGGCATCCTGGCGCGCTCGGGCGCCAGCCTCGCCGCCCTGCGGGCCGCGATGCCGGCCACGATCAACACGCCAGAGCTTCGTTTCGACTGCGCCGACGAGCGCAAGTTCGACGTCGTGCGCGAGGTCGCCGCTCGGCTGGCCGAGGAAGGCGCGGAGGTGTCGAACGTCGACGGAGTGCGGGTCAACACGGCCGACGGCTGGTGGCTGTTGCGGGCGTCGAACACGCAGGCGGTTCTGGTGGCGCGCGCCGAGTCGACGAGCGCGCGTGGGCTCGAAGGTCTCAAGGCGGCCTTGGCGGCGCAGCTTCAAGCCTCCGGGATCGCAGCGCCGGACTTCTCGGGCGCCAACGCCGGCCACTGACCCTGGGCGACCGCGCTTTCGTCAGGCGCGTTCGACCACCGCGAAGGCCGCCCCTTGCGGGTCGATCGCCTGGGCGATGATGGAGCCGCCCGGAACCTTGGTCGCGCCGAGCACGATCTGGCCGCCGGCCGACCTGATGCGGCCGATCGACGCCGACACGCTCGGCACGCCGAAATAGAACAGCCAGGCGGGCCGGGCGCGGTCGCGCCGAAACAGGCCGCCGAGCGCGACGCCGTCGGCCTCGACGATCTGATAGGTGCCGAGCGGGCCCATGGGAATGGCCGGGCCCGCGCTCCAGCCGAACTGTCCGGCGTAGAAGCCCAAGGCGGCGGCGGGATCGATGGTGAGAAGCTCGTTCCAGCCGCAATGGCCGGAATGCTGCGGATCGAACGCCCGCCTCGGCTGGCCCGTCTGGTCCTGGAGGAGGGCGAAGGTCGCGCCTTGCGGATCGGCGGCGATCGCGAGGCGGCCGACGCCATCGACCGTCCAGGGGTGGCGATGGATGGTGCCGCCGCCGGCCGAGATCCGTTTCACGGCGCCCTCGGCGTCGGCCGTGGCGACGTAGCCGAGCCAATGCGGTGCGCGATCCGCTTCCTCGATCGGCGTGATGCCGGCGACATCGCCGTGCTCGGTGCCGACCGCGACGGATCGCGCGCCGCCGTCCTGGCGCTCACGCGCACGCCATCCGAGCACGTCGCCGTAGAACGCGCGCGCTGCGTCCACGTCGCTCGTCCGGAGCTCGTACCAGATGAACTGATGCGCCGGCATGGTGTCCCTCCCGTTATTATGGAGGGAGTGTCGCGGCTCTCCCGTCTCTGGGCAACCGGTTAGACGGTGGCGGGCAGGGACGCTCGGATCGTGTTCAGGCGCGTGCCGCCGAACGCCATCTCGGCACAGGGCTCGATCGAGGCGGCGTCCACCGGCTCGTCGCCGAGGGCGCTGTGCCGAACTGCGCCCGGTTGCCGGTCACCTGCGGCCGGCGCTCGAGGCGGATCATGGTGCCGTTGACGAGCAGTTCGGCCGGGACCAGCACGCCATAGAGACACATCCCGTGATCGGTGGAGACGATCAGGTCGCGGCGGGGCAACGCATGGCCGAGAGCGCCGGCGCCGATGCGGACCACCAGACCATTGTGCTGGCGGCGGCAGCCGATCCAGGTGATCGCGGCGTCGCCGCCGGCCAGCCGGACGCGCTGTTCTCACGGCGAGATCCTCGACCCGGCACTCGCCGCCGGCCGTCGCGACGAGGGTGCCGGCGATGAAGCAGGGCCGGCCGGGGTGACGGCGGAGTCTGGAGCCTCGACCCCAGCGGGTTCAGGGGCAGAGCCCTGGCCGTTCTAGAGCAGGCGACCCCGGGCGGTGTCCCACGCCCTGGCGAGGGCGCGCGCCTCCGTGCCGTGGGTGAGCAGCGCGCCGTGGCGTATCGAGAGATCCTCGAGGTGACGAACGATGGCGCTCATCGCGCGCAGACGGTCGTCGCCGGGAGGCGTGTGGCGCAGCGGGCCGCCGCGGTAGTCGATCGGGGCGTGGCTGAGGCCCGGGCGGTCGGTCTTGAACCCCATCAAGGTCGGGTGGTCGAGAATGCGGCCGGGATGGTCGCGCAGCATCTCGAAGGCGTCGCGGTAGTGGGCGCTGGTGCCCCGCGCGACTTCGGCTTGGCCGGCGGCGAGGACCTTGGTCCAGCCGCGGACGAATTTCGCGATCCATTGCCAGGCGGAGCGCTCGGGATAGTGGGCGTAGGTGAGGACGGGGTCGATCACGTAGGGCCAGACCTCGTTGTCGGTGCCGGGCCAATGAGCGCCGTGACCGCCGGCGCGGACGCGGGCGCCGGCGTCGAGGATGCGCGTGTGCAGGATGGCCTTGAAGTTCTCGCTGCGCTCGGCGCGCCACGCGACGCGGGTGGGGACGATCGGGTCGCCTGGATCGTCGGTGTGGATGGGTACGTACTCGGTGAGTGCCACCTTGACTTGGCTGACCAGTGGGCGGTGCTCGGCGGCGTGGGCGAGCATCGGGCGGAAACCGCCCGGGAGGCGGCGCTCGTCGATGAACTCGTCAGTGTCGAGAAAGACGACCCAGTGAGCGCCTTGGGCACGCGCGGCCTCCTCGAAGAGGAAGCTGTTGGCTTCGGTTTCGGCGAAGGCGACCGAGGGATTGTCGAACACGGTGATCGGCAGGCCTTCCTCGTGCAGGGCGCGCAGGATGTCGCGGGTGCCGTCGCGGCTGCGGTTGTCGAGCAGCAGGTGATGGTCGACGAAGGCGGCGGTATGGCGGATGAACGCCTCGGCGATGTCCGCCTCGTCCATGATCCGCGAGGCCGCCACGATCCGCATCGAACCTCGCCCGTCTCCGTCCGTTCGGCGTCCATGTCCGATGCCGCGCGATGACCCAGATGCCGTTCAGCTCCCTGATAGAGCCCGGGCAATGGGTTCGCCACCCCGGTCAGCCGGATTGGGGTATCGGACAGGTGCAGTCGGCGATCGGCGAGCGGGTGACGGTCAATTTCGAGGAACGCGGCAAGGTGGTGATCAACGCGCGTGCCGTCGAACTCGAGGTGGTCGAGCATTGAACGCGGTCCCGGGTCTTGCGGAGCGGGGCCGGGCAGCGAATGTTCACCCGACGATGCCAGAACCCCTCGCACCGCCGTCATTGATCGACCCGTTCGGGCGCGCGATTTCCTATGTGCGGCTTTCGGTGACCGATCGGTGCGACTTGCGCTGCGTCTACTGCATGCCGGAGCGGATGCGGTTCCTACCCAAGCCGCTGGTGCTGAGTATCGAGGAGCTCGAACGGGTCGCAGCTGCTTTCATTCGCCTGGGGACACGGCGGCTGCGGATCACGGGCGGCGAGCCGCTGGTGCGTCGCGATATCATGACGCTGGTCGAGCGGCTCGGGGCGCGGGTGGGCGACGGGCTCGACGAGTTGACGTTGACCACGAACGGGACGCGGCTGGCGGCGTTCGCGGGGCAGTTGGCGCAAGCGGGTGTGCGGCGGATCAACGTGAGCCTGGACAGTCTTGATCCGGGGCGGTTCGCGTCGATCACGCGCGGGGGCTCGCTCGAGGCCGTGCTTGACGGAATCGCGGCGGCGCGCGCGGCCGGGATCGCCATCAAGATCAACACGGTCGCGCTGCGCGGCCTGAACGAGGACGAGATCGAGCGGATGCTCGTCTGGTGCGGCGCACACGGGCACGATTTCTGCCTGATCGAGACGATGCCTCTTGGCGCGGTCGAGGAGGACCGGACCGAACACTATCTGCCGCTCGGCCTCGTGCGCGAGCGGCTGGCGCGGCGGTTCACGCTCCTGCCGAGCCGGCATCGGACCGGTGGGCCGGCTCGCTACGTGGAGGTGGTGGAGACCGGTGGCCGGCTCGGCTTCATCACGCCGATGACCCACAATTTCTGCGAGTTGTGCAACCGGGTGCGGCTGACCTGCACCGGAATGCTCTATCTG
>CAXUBM010000148.1:0-5467 GCA_964249235.1 uncultured Acetobacteraceae bacterium
TCCATGGCCGTCATGGCGAGAAGCTGCATGAGGTGGTTGGGGACCATGTCGCGCAGCGCGCCGGTCTGCTCGTAGAAGGAGCCGCGCTTCTCGACGCCCACGGTCTCGGCGGCGGTGATCTGGATGTGGTCGATGTTCTGGCGGCTCCAGAGCGGCTCGAAGATGCCGTTGGAGAAGCGCAAGGCAAGGATGTTCTGGACCGTTTCCTTGCCGAGATAATGGTCGATCCGGTAGAGCTGCTGCTCGTCGAGCACCTTGAGCAGGCGGGCGTTGAGGGCGCGGGCCGACGTCAAGTCGGAACCGAAGGGTTTCTCGATGACGACGCGCCGGAAGCGCTGCTCTTCCTCGGCGACGAGGCCGGCGGCGGCGAGGCGTTCGACGAGGGATGCGAAGAAGCGGGCGGCCACCGCGAGGTAGAACACGACGTTGGCGCCGGCGGTGCGCGAGCCGAGCTGCTCGAAGAGGGCGGGGTCGTCGAAGTCGCCGCGAAGGTAGGAGATCCGGTCGCGCAGATGCTGCCAGCGGTCGCGGTCGAGCGCCACTTCGTGGCCCTTGCCTCGACGCTCGGCGACGAAGCGGGCGAGGCTGTCTTCGTAGCGGGCGCGCAACGCCTCGTCGTCGAGGTCGAGCCGGTCGACGCCGATGACGTGGAACTCGTCGTCGAGCAGACCGGCGCAGGCGAGATTGTAGATCGCCGGCAGCAGAAGACGGGCGGCGAGGTCGCCGCCGGCGCCGAAGATGACGAGCGTGGAGCACGGCGCCGGGCGGGGCGGCTCCTGCGGTTCCACATCGGGCTGGGCGAAGCCGCCAAGCTCGCTGATGTGGTCGATGCCCATGCCGATGGCCAACCTCAGCGCTTGGCCGCCGCGTCGCCTTCGGGATCGTCGGCGCCGCCATGCTTGTCCTCGACATGATGCTGCTCGATGTGGCCGCCGAACTGGAACCGCATCGCCGACAGGAGCTTCTCGCCGAAATTGTTGCCGGTGCGGCTGCGGAACCGGGCGAACAGCGAGGCGGAAAGGACGGGCACCGGGACGGCCTCCTCGATGGCGGCCTCGATGGTCCAGCGCCCCTCGCCGGAGTCGGCGACGCGGCCGGAATAATCGGACAGGCTCTCGTTCTTGGCGAGCGCGGAGGCGGTGAGGTCGAGCAGCCAGGAGGCGACCACGGAGCCGCGGCGCCAGACCTCGGCGACGTCGGCGGTGTCGATGGTGAAGCGCTCGTCCTCGGGGAGATCCTCGGAGCGCTTGTTGCGGATGACGTCGAAGCCTTCGGCATAGGCCTGCATCATCCCGTATTCGATGCCGTTATGGACCATCTTGACGAAATGTCCGGAACCGGCCGGTCCGCAATGCAGGTAACCCTGCTCGGCGCGCGGGTCACGGCCTTCGCGGCCGGACGTGCGGTCGATGTGGCCGATGCCGGGAGCCAGGGCGGAGAGGATCGGGTCGATGTGGTCGACGGCCGCCTTGGCGCCGCCGATCATCATGCAATAGCCGCGCTCCAGCCCCCAGACGCCGCCGGAGGTGCCGACATCGACGAAGTGGATGCCTTTCTGTCTGAGCTCCTTCGCGTGGCGGATGTCGTCCTTGTAGAACGAGTTGCCGCCGTCGATGATGATGTCGCCGTCGCCCATGTGCTGCGACAGGGCGGCGATGGTGTCGTTGGTGATCTTGCCCGCGGGCAGCATGACCCACACGACCCGGGGGGTGTCGAGCTTGGACACCATGTCCTGCAGGCCCGAGGAGGCCTGGCTGCGCTCGGCCTTGCCGCGGACGGTCTCCATCGGCTTCGGGTCGTGGTCGTAGAGCACGACGTCGTGCCCGTGCCGCGAGAGCCGGATGCTGATGTTGCCGCCCATGCGGCCCAGTCCGATGACGCCGATCTGCATCAAGGTTCTCCTGTCGATGCGGGCCGGGGCCGCCGGCCCCGGCTCGGTCCGGGGGCGGCGCCCCCGGGGTTGCGTTTTAGACTGCTTGCTTGATCGCCGTCTCGAGCTGCTCGAGCCCCGCGTGCAGGTCACCGGTGATGTGGACGCGCAGCGCGCGGCGGCCACGTTCGCTGAGCACGTCGAAATCGCCCCGCGCCTGCGCCGCCTTGACGGTTCCGAACGAGTATTTCGCGTCGGGAACCGGCAGGTCCTCGGCGTCGTCGGCGGTGATCTGCAGGAAGACGCCACTGTTCGGGCCGCCCTTGTAGGCCTGGCCGGTGGAGTGCAGGAAACGCGGTCCGAACTCGGCGGCGGTGGCGACGTGCTTGGCGTCGCGGATCGAGAGGCGCACGCGTTCGATCCAGGCGCGGGTGTCGGCATCGCGCTCGATGTAGGCGAGCACGGCGGCATAGTCGTGCGGCGCGAGCTGGGCGAACAGCCTGCCGAGGATGTCGCCGGTGCTGCCGGTGCCGAGCGCGGCCGCGTTCTTCTCGTCGGTGAAGAACCGGAAGACGCCGTCGGTGGCGAACGGGCTCTCGTCCGGCAGCTTGCCGGTGTCGTTGTAGCTGTCGGTCAGCTTGCGGGTCTCGATCTTGCTGGCCTCGACGTCGGGCTGGTTGAAGGTGTTGATGCCGATGATGGCGCCGGCCACCGCGGTGGCGACGCACCAGCGGAAGAACTCCTGGATGATCTGCGCTTTGGTCGGGATGTCGATGATCACCACCGGCTGGCCGGCCTCGGCGAGTGTCTTGAGGGCGGCGTCCTGGGCGCGGTCGGGGGCGTCGCCGAGGCGGAGATGGACGAAGATGCGGTCGTCGCCGTAGACGGCGGGCTCGCCGAGGGCTTCGTTGTCGATCGGGATGAGGCCCCTGCCCTGCTTGCCGGTGGATTCGGCGAGAAGCTGTTCCAGCCAGGCTCCCATGTCGTAGATGCCCGGCGAGGCGACGAAGGTGACCTTGTCGCGGCCGAACCGGGTGGCGGCGATGCCGAGCACGGTGCCGAGCAGGACGCCCGGATTCTGCTTGGGCGGCACGCTGTCGGCGCAGGAGCGGGCCATCAGCAGGCCGGTTTCGAGGAATTGCCGGACGTCGATGCCGGCGGCGGCGGCGGGGACGAGGCCGAAGTTCGAGAGGACCGAGTAGCGGCCGCCGATCTGCTTGTCGCCGTAGAAGACGTGGCGGAAGCCGTCCGCCTTGGCGACCTCCTCCATGTGCGAGCCGGGGTCGGTGACGGCGACGAAGTGGCGGCCGGCCTGCTCGCGGCCGACGGTGTCGGCGACGAGCTTGAAGAAATGCGCCTTGAGGATGTTGGGCTCGAGCGTGCCGCCGGATTTCGAGCTGACGATGAAGAGGGTCCTGGCAGGGTCGATCTTCGACTGGAAGGTCGCGATCTGCTGGGGATCGGTGCTGTCGAGGACGAGCAGCTCGGGGTAGCCGCCACGGTGGCCGAACGTCTCGGCGAGGACTTCGGGACCGAGGCTGGAGCCGCCCATGCCGAGAAGCAGCACGTGCTGGAACTTGGCGTCGGCGACGTCGCGGCTGAAGGCCTCGAGTTCATCGACGTGGGCGAGGCGCTCGTCCATGACGTCGAGCCAGGCGAGCCACTTGTCTTCGTCCTCGCCGGTCCAGACCGATTTGTCGCGCAGCCAGAGGCGGCGGACCTTGCCGTCCTTGCGCCATTCGTCGAGCGACGCGTCGACGGCCTCCTGAAGGTCCTTCGGGAGGTGGAGCGTGGTGCGGGTGAGGTTGTCGCCGACCAGCGCGACGCGCTTGTCGGCGACGGCGCCGAGAAGCGCGTCGAAGGCGTCGGCGAAGGATTTGACGCCCTCGTCGACGAGGGTCGCGGTCACCTTGCCCAGGTCGAGGCCGAGGCGCTCGGCGTCCGCCAGGAGCCGGCGGGCTTCGTCCACGTTCTCGGTCAGCGAGACGCGGACACGGCCGTGGTCGCGGAAGGCGTCCATGGTCGCGGGGGGCATGGTGTTGACGGTGTCGGGACCGATCAGTTCCTCGACGTAGAGGACGTCGGAATAGGCGCGGTCCTTGGTGCCGGTGCTGGCCCAGAGGAGGCGCTGCGGGTTGGCGCCTTTCGCTTCGAGCGCCCGCCACCGGTCGGAGTTCCTGACTTCGAGGTAGTGCTGGTAGGCGATCTTGGCGTTGGCGATGGCGACCTTGCCGCGGACCGCCTTCAGGGCGGCGGCTTCGGGGTCGTTGTCGCCGACGCGCTTGTCGATGGCGCCGTCGATCTTGCCGTCGATGCGGCTGACGAAGAAGCTGGCGACCGAGGAGATGCCGGAAACGTTCTCGCCCCGCTGCACGCGGTCTTCGAGACCGGAGATGTAGGACTCGAGGACCTCGCGGTAGGCGTCGACGGAGAACAGGAGCGTGACGTTGATGTTGATGCCGTCGGCGATCAGCGTGCGGATGGCGGGCACGCCGGCCTCGGTGCCCGGCACCTTGACCATCAGGTTGGTGCGCTTGACGCGGCCCCAGAGGCGGCGGGCCTCGTTGATGGTGGGCTCGGTGGTGAGCGCGAGGTAGGGGGAGACTTCGAGGCTGACATAGCCGTCGAGGCCCTCGGTCTCGTCCCAGACCGGCTTGAGGACGTCGGCGGCGTGCTGGATGTCGGAGATGGCGAGCGTCTCGTAGAGGCCGGAGGCGTCGAGTTCGCCGCGTCCGATGATCTCCTTGAACTGCGGGTCGTAGTCGGTGCCGTGACCCATCGACTTCTCGAAGATCGACGGATTGGAGGTGACGCCGCGCAATCCGTCATCGTCGACCAGCGCCTTGAGCTTGCCCTCGGCGACGAAGCTGCGCTGGATGAAGTCGAGCCACGGCGCGGTGCCGGCGGCACCGAGCTCGCGAAGCGTGTTGGCCGTTTTGGTGTCGACGTCCATGGTGGGTCTCCTCGGGTCTCAGCGTCGCTTGCGGGCGGCTTGCTCGCGGGCGAGCTTGAGAACGGCGTCAGGGGTGAAACCGAACTTCTTCTGCAACGCGGACAGTGGGGCAGAAGCTCCGAAGGTGTTCATCGCGACCATCGCGCCGCCGCTGCCCACATAGCGGTCCCAGCCGATGCTCGCGGCCTGCTCGATGCCGACCCGGCCGATCACGTCGGGAGGAAGGACATGGTCGCGGTAGTCCTCGTCCTGGTCCTCGAACAGCTCCCATGAAGGGAACGAAACGACGCGGGCGGGGATGCCTTCCGCGCACAGCGTCTCGTAGGCGCCGACCGCGAGGCTGACCTCGCTGCCGGTGGCGATCAGGATCACGTCGGGTGTGCGGCCGTCGGGCGCGTCGGCGAGGATGTAGGCGCCGCGGGCGAGGCCCGTCGCGGAGGCGTATTTCGAACGGTCGAGGGTGGGCAGGTTCTGGCGGCTGAGGATGAGGCAGGCGGGCTGCTCCTTGAGCGGCAGCAGCACGCGCCAGGCTTCGGCGACCTCGTTGGCATCGGCGGGACGCATGGTGATCAGACCGGGGGTGGCGCGGAGCTGGGCGAGCTGCTCGATCGGCTGATGGGTGGGTCCGTCCTCGCCGACGCCGA
>CAXUBM010000149.1:0-5447 GCA_964249235.1 uncultured Acetobacteraceae bacterium
CGTCCCATTCCGGTGCGTTCGTCGGCAGCGGCCCGTCCAGGCCAGCGAAGGCCACGACACTGTTGACCGTCGCGTCATCGTTCGTGAGATCCGTGCCGATGCGGCAACGAATCCAGGGTGTCCCCGCTGGCCGGTCCTGGCTACCTCCAAGCCAACAGGCGCTCCAGGTCCGCCTCCGCCGCCTGGACGGGATCAAGCCATTCCATGACCGCGTCGTTGAGCGCCCGTTGGCGTCATATCCGTCCAGGTCGTGCGCCATTTAACGATGCAGTGCCACGTTGAGGGCGGCCAGCTCGTCGGCCTTCAGACCCGACGTATTCGCCGCGTGAGGCTTGGTTCGGGTCTCCTGGGAAGGTTGATGCGAACCACTGGCTCGAAGCGTTCACGAGGACCGTCCGGCATCGCTCGGCCCCCTCACCGCGTGCCTGATGAACTAGCCCCATCGCCACTGTCGCCGGAGCGGGCGGCTTACTCATAAGCACGAAGCCGGACATCCCCAGACATCTGAGCAGGTGGCCAGCGGTGATCCGGGCCTGCAGCTCGTCTGCGTCTCGAGTTCGCTTTCGGCCATTGAACCGGAGGGCGGTGGCAGGGACGTCCGAGGCTTCGTCTGACGAGGCTTGTCGGAGACTTATGCGCTCATTCACGCTGGACACAACTACGAACACGTTGCCGGAGTCGAGATCGCTAGTGGGCGTAGTGATGGTCAGGGCAGCGCCGGGATCGGACGCCAGTGCGTTGCTTTGAACCCCCTCGGGAGTACCAGACCCCTCCCCGGCATCGCGGAGGGCCAGATGATGATCGCCTGAGAGCCATCAGACAGCATGATTGTCTTACCATCTGATGGCGCCTCCTCGACTGGCCTCCAAGAGGCCTGCTCGGCCGCAAACAAGGCATCACGGACAGCATCGCTGCTCGGGACGCCTCCATCCGCTTTCCTATGCCCGCTCGCCATCAAAGCCTGGCGCGCTGCCTCAATCATCTGGTTCGTGACCATCCGCCCTCCTTCGAGCCGCCGGAGCCCCGACCTGCCCTGCCGCTGGCGGCCCTCAACTCGAAATAAAGCCTGACCGTTGCATTCTGGGCGGGATGGACCAGGGCGTAGAGCCGACACCTGTCAAGCTTTCCGCAGGATCGTATCAGCGCGTGATCGCGAGGTTTTCGGCGCGACGCAGCGCGTGGACCGCGCCGCTTCCGCAGGTTAACGCCAGTGGTTTGACCCCTGGACTCAGCTGGGGTCAGCGGACCCAAAGCAGGTGTAAACGCAAGCCGTATTCCGTTTGCGCGTGTTCCGACACTAAGCTGACAAGAGACTTCACGGCCGAATGCGTTACCGCCGATCATAACCTGCGCAAGTAGAAAGGGACTCGCCATGTTGAGAGGCAAACAGACCACCATCCAGCGTCGTACATTTGTCGAACTCGCGGTTGTCGCCGGGCTGGCGTTGGCACGCCCGGGTCGCGCGCAGACGCCTAAGCGACTGGCTTACATGACCCCTGGCCTCGACCTGCCGTTCTGGCGCTTTGTCCTGAAGGGCGTCTCCGATACCGCCAAGACAGCCGGCATGACAGTCGATGCCTACGACAGCCACAACAGTGCTCAGACCCAGTTGCAGAACGCCCAGGACGTCGTCTCGCGCGGCGTTGCCGGCATCGTTCTTTCTCCGGTGGACAGCTCGACGGCGCCCGCAGTGCTGGCGATCGCGGCCCGTGCCAACATTCCGGTCGTCATTGCCGACATCGGCACCACCGGCGGCGAGTACGTGTCGTTCATCACCTCGCAGAACGAGCAGGGCGCATATCAAACCGGCCAGGCCCTCGCGAGCCAGATCAAGGCGAAGGGATGGAGCGGCGGCACCTACGGCTTGGTGACTATCTCGCTCGCTCGCAAGAACGGCCAGCTTCGCACGGCCGGTTTCCGACGCGCGATGAACGAAATCGGCATGAAGGAAGCGGCCATCCAGCAGATGCAGACCTACACCGCCGACGAGACGTTTCGGTTCACTCAGGACATGCTGACAGGGCACCCGGAGATGCGCGCTCTGTTCGTGGAAACCGACCAGCCGACGGTGGGAGCGGCGCGCGCGATCCAGGCGACGCGCCGCAAGGGTGACATTCTGCTGGCCGGCTTCGACGGCGTGCCAGAATTCGTCGGCATGCTGGAGGACGGCACGTTGGCGGTCGCTGGCATGCAGCAACCCTATCTTATCGGACAGACCTGCGGTCGCGACATGATCGATCACCTGTCCGGCAAGGCATCGCAACGCATGCTGCAAATTCCGGTCGAGATCGTCACGGCGGCCAACGTCAAGGCAAAGCTGTCGTTGATCAGGGAAACCGTGTTCGCCGGAACCGCCGGCTGAACCCGGACGCGGCCATGAGCCTCCTGGAGTTGAGCGGGATCAGCAAGCGCTTTGGCTCGACCCGGGCGCTGGCCGAGGCCGGCCTGCAGCTCGAGGCCGGCGAAATCCACGCGCTGTGCGGCGCCAACGGAGCTGGCAAATCCACGCTTGCGCGGGTGATCTCCGGACACATCGCGCCCGATGCCGGCGAGATCAGGCTCGATGGCAAGCCTGTGGAATTTGCCGGCGCGCGCGACGCCTTGCGCGCCGGTCTGTGCCTGGTCACGCAGGAGACCACGCTGGCGCCCGACCTCTCGGTGCTGGAGAACATGATCCTGCCCCGTCTGGGAATGCCCGGCCGGCTCGACTGGCGTCGGCTTCGCCGGGAGGCGGAAGAACTCGTTGGCGGTCTTGGCGGCGAACTCGCCGTACCGCTCGACGAAACGGTCGGCAATTTGAGCATCGGCCAGCGGCAGATGGTTGAAATCCTCAAGGCCCTCGCGCAGGCGAGCCGCGTGATCATCTTCGATGAGCCGACCGCCTCCTTGTCGCCCTTCGAGAGCGAGGTGTTGTTCGGGATCATGCGCGGCCTTGCGGCGCACGATCATGGTTTGCTGTTCGTCTCGCACCGGATGGAAGAGATTCTCGCCGTCTGTGACCGCATCACCGTGTTACGCGAAGGCCGTGTAGTCGCTGCCGGCCTTCCTGTCGCCGACATGTCCGGCGGCGAGCTGGTGCGGCTGATGATCGGCCGAGCGCTGGACGACGTCTACGCACGCGCTGGGGTGGCTACGCTGGCCGAAGCACCGATGCTCGAAGCCCGCCACCTCTCCTCCGGCAGGGCGGTGCGGGATGTGTCGCTCACCGTCTGTCCAGGCGAGATCGTGGGACTCGCTGGTTTGATCGGTGCCGGTCGGTCGGAGACGCTCGAGACGATCTTCGGTCTTCGCCAAGCAACTGGCGGAGAAGTCCTGTTGGCTGGCAAGCCATTCCGGGCGCGCCGTCCGATCGACGCGATCCGAGCCGGCATCGGGCTGGTACCGGAGGATCGCCGGCGGCAGAGCATCGTACCGGACCTCAGCGTGCGGGAGAACCTGTTCCTCACCCATCTCGGCAGCCATCGCGGCCCAGGACTCGGCTACGAGGCCAAGCGGGTCCAGGCCATGCGCCTGCTCGATCAGCTCGGGCTGCCCGCCACCAGGCTGGCCGACGCGGACCTGCTCACTTTTAGCGGCGGCATGCAACAGAAGATCATCCTGGCCCGCTCGCTGCTGCTCGCGCCTCGTGTCCTGATGCTCGACGAACCGACACGCGGCGTCGACATCGGTACCCGAAGCAGCGTCTACGCGCTGCTTCGGCAGATCGCGGCCGACGGCGTCGCAGTGCTCGTCGTGTCGTCCGATTTCGAGGAGATCATCGGACTCGCCGAGCGCATCGTCATCGTGAGCGACGGCGTGACGGTGGCCTCGCTGCCGAGCGACCGGCTGAGCGTCGAGAGCCTGGCGATGTTCGCCGCACCGCGCAGCTCCGCGCAGCGTACCCATGCGGCTCTCGAAGCGCTGGTCGCCGAACATGGCGGTGTAGCGGCCTGGGTTGGGGTGGAGAACGATCGGCTGTTCTGCTTCGACTGTGCGGGTAACGACCGCTTGGCGGCAGCAGGCTTCGCCGCCGGCACGGTCCACGAGGTCGCAGGTCATCGACTTGCCGCCGCCCTTCACGCCCGCGCGCCCGGCTTCATCGACGGCGCGGACGGGTGCGCCACGCTGCTGGTGCCGGTCTTGGGCAAGCGAGGCCACGAGCTAGGCCTAATCGCCCTGACTCTGCCGCCCGGTGCCGAGCGCCCCGACGCGAAGCAGGTATCCAGCGCCGTGAGGGCGCGCCTTTCCGCGGACGCGCCGGTGACGCACGACGCCGCATGAGCGCCGACACCGCACAGACAACGGGCAAGCGTCTATTCGACGTAAAGCGACTACTCGGCCGGATCGAGTTGCGCATGCTTCTGCTGACGCTCGCCGTGATGCTTATACTGGGCGCTAGTTCGCCGCATTTTCGCACCATCAACAATCTGCTCAACGCGATGGATCAGTCGGTCGTGGTCGGTATGGTCGCTCTCGGCCAAACGCTCGTGATCCTGATCGGCGGCATCGACCTCTCCGTCGGTTCCCTCGTCGGCGTGACCGGCATCGTCATGGGCCTCTCGTTCCCGTTGCTTGGCGTCGGAGGTGCCGTTCTCGCCTGTCTTGGCGCGGGTGTGTTGGCGGGAGCCTTCAATGGTGTTGTCACCACGTTCGGCCGGGTGGCGCCTTTCGTGGTGACGCTCGGCACCATGTCGATCGGCCGTAGTCTGTCCTACGTCTTCAGTGGCGCCAGTTCGATTGGCAATATTCCGACGAGCCTCGCCTGGCTGTCGAACGCGACCGTGCTCGGCCTGCCGCTCGACTTCCTGATGCTGGTCGCCGTCTACCTCGTGACTTGGTGGTTCCTCAGCCGGGCCAAGGGCGGCCGCACGCTCTACGCGATCGGCTCCAACGTCGCCGCCGCACGCGTGGCCGGCCTTTCGGTCCCGCTATGGAGTGTGTTGCCCTACGTCGTCGCCGGCGTGATGAGCGGCGTCTCGGCGATCTTTCTAGCCTCGCGCGTCCTATCGATCGATCCGCTCGGCGGTACTGGTCTCGAACTCGATTCGATCGCCGCCGTGGTGATCGGCGGTGCCTCCCTGTTCGGCGGACGCGGCTCGATCATCGGCACGCTGTTCGGCGTCTTCATCATGGTCTTCATACGCAACGGGCTGAACCTGCTCGGCGTCTCGCCCTACTGGCAAGGCACCGCCATCGGCTCGATCATCATCGCGGCTGTCCTGCTGGAACGAACCTTCAGCAGGACCGGCCGATAGAAATGTCCCGGATGGGATTTGCCAAATCTCTGCATGGAATAGACGTCGCTGCGAAGAACGTCATCAACGTAAAAACAGCGCACCATTCAAGCCCGGGATCACACAGCTAGCCGACGTCACCCACGATATCTGCACTGAGAGAGAGCTTCGTTTCAGCGATGGCAGACATCCAATCGGCGACAGCGTCGAGCATCTCCGCGAGCACCTGAGCGT